>NZ_JBISDG010000048.1:0-24288 GCF_044472985.1 Roseovarius salis
CCTCGCCCCCGCCCTGCGCCGCGGCGTGCGCGGCGGCCGCGACCTCTTCCAGCGCGGCGAGGTTGGCGCCGCGGTTGGCCCGGAACGTCTCCGACGCGGTCAAAATGTTGGATTTCAGCTTCATCGTTCCCTCTCAGACAAAGGCCGCGCGGCACGCCGCTGTTGCCATAATGCCGCACTGCCGCGTAACGCCAGGAATTTGACGTGAATCAATGCCGGAACCCGGGGGCGGCGTAATGCTCGCCAACGCAATCAAGAACCGGGAACGACCATGAAAACGCTTACCGCACTGACGCTCTCCACCGCTCTCGCCGCCTTTGCTGCACCTGCATTCGCCCAGTCTCAGGGCGACATGCTGCTTGGCCTTGGCGCGCACGGCGTCCTGCCGACCGACGATTACAGCGCCACGCTGGCTGGCCCGATCCGCGTCGACGACAATATCCGCCCGACCCTGACCTTCGAATATTTCGTGGCTGACAATATCGGGCTGGAAGTCTTGGCCGCGTGGCCCTTCGAACACGATGTCCAGCTCGCCGGTGTGGGTGACGTGGCCGAGACCAAGCACCTGCCACCCACCGTCTCGATCCAGTATTACTTCACGAACCAGTCCACCATAACTCCGTTCGTGGGGGCGGGCGTGAACTACACGCATTTCTGGGACGAGACCGGCAAGGGCGCGCTCGCCGGCGTTCCGGTGAGCCTCGACGACTCCTGGGGTGTTGCCGTGCATGCGGGGATCGATTTCGCCCTGAGCGACAACGCGTCCCTGCGGACCGATATCCGCTGGATCGACATCGACACCGACGCGACCGTGGGCGGCGCGCCGATCGGCAGCGTCAGCATCGACCCGATCGTGGTTGGCGCGGCCTATGTGTACAAGTTCTGACACCCCGCGCGGCGGGCAATGACGGGGGCCGGCGGAAACGCCGGCCCTTTTTGCCGTGCCGCCGCTCACCGCGCTGCCTCCGCCGCGGCCCGCGCCCTGAGCTGCTTGCGGATCACCTTGCCGGTCACGGTCATCGGCAACGCGTCCAGGAACGTGATTTCCCTGGGATACGCGTGGCTTGCAAGCTGCTCCTTGACGAAGGCGCTCAATTCCCTGGCCAGCGCATCGCCGGGAACGGCCCCGTCCTTGGGCACGACATAGGCCTTGACGATCTCGGTGCGTAGCGGATCGGGCTTGCCGACAACGCCAACCGTCGCCACCGCGGGATGGCGCAGCAGGCAATCCTCTATCTCGGCCGGGCCGATGCGGTACCCCGCCGAGGTGATGACGTCATCCTCGCGCCCCACGAAACGCAGGTAGCCCCCCTCCCACACCCCCCGGTCACCGGTCAGCATCCACTCGCCGCAAAACTTTTCGGCCGTCGCCTGCGGCCGGTTCCAGTATTCCAGCATCATCGCGGCGGATCCGCGGCGGATGGCGATGTCGCCTTCTCCCTGTGCCGGCTGTCCGTGGGCATCGATCACCCCGATTTCGTGCCCCGGCACCGGCCTGCCGAGACAGCCTGGCCGCGGCGGGAACAACGCGCTGCAGGAACTTGCAACCATGTTGCACTCGGTCTGGCCGTAGAACTCGTTGATCGTCAACCCGAAGGCCACGCGCCCCCATTCGAGCATCTCCGCGCCGAGCGGCTCGCCACCGCTGGCCACACTGCGCAGCCCCGCGACGGGGGTATCGGCGGCCTTGAGCATCCTCAATGCCGTGGGCGGGAAAAAGACATTCCTGACAGAACCTTCGTGCACGATCCTCAGGCAATCTTCGGGGGTGAATTTCGGCAGGCGCGCCGCCACAACCGGCACGCCGAGCGCAAGGCCCGGCATGAGCACGTCGAAAAGCCCGCCAATCCACGCCCAGTCCGCCGGAGTCCAGAGGCAATCCCCTTGCCGGCCAAGGAAATCATGGCTCATCTCCACCCCCGGCAGGTGGCCGGTCAGAACGCGGTGGCCGTGCAGCGCGCCCTTCGGGCTGCCTGTCGTGCCGGAGGTGTAGATCAGCACCGCTGGCTCCTCGGGGCCGGTCGCCACCGTCTCGAACGCCGTTTGGGGCAGCTCGGTATCCTCCGGCACCAGCGCGGCGGCCGTGTCGAGCGCCGCCACCATGCCGGCCCCGTCCCGGTCCGTCACGACGAGCCGCGCCCCGGCGTCCTTCACCCGCACGGAAAGCGCGTCCTGCCTGAACAGCTTGAACAAGGGGATCGAAACCGCGCCGAGTTTCCAGATCGCGATATGGGCCGCGGCGCACCACGGGCCCTGGCTGCGCAGAACGCCCACCCGGTCCCCGCGCCTCACCCCGCGCTCGGCCAGCCCGTGGGCCAGCGCGTCGGCCATGCGCCGCAGCGCGGCGCGGGTGACCTCTTCGCGCCCGTCGCTCAGGTCAAGGATGGCCAGCCCGTCGGGCGCCCGCTCGGCCGGCGCGTCGCAGGCCTGCACCGCCATGTTCAGCCGGTCGGGCAGGTTCCAGCGGAAACCGTCGCGCAGCGTGTCATATGGCGCCTCGGTCAACATCGCCGGTCACATCCGCCCATCCAGCGGCGCACGGTCGGCCACGCGGCCGAAGTCGTCGATGAAATACGCCATGCCCCCGCCCCGGCCCGCGCAGACGACAAGCAGCCACAAACCCTCCGAGCGTGCCGGCCGCGCCTGGCAGTCGGTCCGGTCGGCACCGGGCCCCGCCGCGGCCACGTAAAGCTCGGCCGCCCGCGTGATCGCCTCGGTTTCGGTCGTCGTCACTCTGCGCACACCCAGCACCGCCGCCAGCCCCGCACCGGCCAGAACGACCGCCAGCAGCGGCGCGACCAGCAGCCGCCGGGGCGTCATCCCATCGCCCCCATCATCTCGCGCCCCACCAGCATCCGCCGGATCTCGGACGTGCCGGCCCCGATTTCCATCAGCTTGGCATCCCGGAAAATGCGCGCCACGGCCGAGTCGTTCAGAAAGCCTGCCCCACCCATGGCCTGCACCGCCTGGTGCGCCTGGACCATCGCCTGCTCGGAGGCATAAAGGCAGCACGCGGCGGCATCGGCGCGCGTCACCTCGCCCCGGTCGCAGGCCTTGGCAACCTCGTAGACATAGGCCCGTGCCGAGTTCATCGCCGTGTACATGTCGGCAATCTTGCCCTGCATGAGCTGGAAATTCCCGATGGCCTGACCGAACTGCTTTCGCTGCGAAAGGTAGGGCATGATCTCGTCCAGGCAGGCCGCCATGATGCCCAGCCCGATGCCCGCCAGAACCACGCGCTCGAAATCCAGCCCCGACATCAGCACCCGCACCCCGCGGCCCTCCTCGCCCAGCACGTTCTCGAGGGGCACCTCCACCTCCTCGAAGATCAGCTCGGCGGTGTTCGAGCCGCGCATCCCCAGCTTGTCGAAATGCGGGCTGGTGGAAAAGCCCTTCATCGTCTTCTCGATCAGGAAGGCGGTAATTCCCTTGCTGCCCGCCTCGGGATCGGTCTTGGCATAGACGATCAGCGTGTCGGCGTCCGGCCCGTTGGTGATCCAGTACTTGTTGCCATTGAGACGGTAATGATCGTTCCGCTTCTCGGCCCTGAGCTTCATCGACACCACGTCGCTGCCCGCCCCGGCCTCCGACATGGCCAGCGCGCCGACGCTCTGCCCCGACACCAGCCCGGGCAGGTACGCGGCCTTCTGCGCGGCGCTGCCGTTCAGCTTGATCTGGTTGACGCACAGGTTTGAATGCGCGCCGTAGCTCAGCGACACGCTGGCCGAGGCACGCGCGATCTCCTCGACCGCCACGACATGCGCAAGATAGCCCATGCCGGCCCCGCCATGTTCCTCCGGCACGGTGATGCCAAGCAGGCCCAGCTCGCCCATCTCCGGCCACAGGGCGTTGGGAAACGCGTTGTCGCGGTCGATGTCGGCCGCCATGGGCTTCAGGCGTTCCTGCGCCCAGCGATGCGTCATGTCGCGCAGCGCGGTCACGTCCTCGCCCAGATCGAATTGCAGCCCCATGGTGAACATGCGCGCCCCCGCGATTTATTGAACACTTGTTCATTTATATGGCCAACCATGCTCCCGGTCAATGCCGGGGTCGCCTCCGGCCACGGGCGGGGCATCTTCTTGGCGGAAATACCCCGGGGTGAATTGACCCGGCAGGGTCAAGAGGGGCAGCGCCCCTGCCCGGCAATTGGCGTGTGGCGCAGCCACGCCGCCGGATCACCCCGGTATCAGGCCGCCATGCCCTGCCAGACCGCCCCCACCTCCGACCGGATGATCCGGGCGATGAGCGCGCAATCGTCGAGGCTGAAGGTCAGCGGCAGGCGCATGTCCATGATGCCCTTGAGGATGCGGTCGCTACGCGGCATCGGCGCGGACGGCGCGTAGCGCCAGCTGTCGTAGCGGCTGGTGAAGCCCGTGGGCTCGGCCCCGCCGAACCATTTCAACTCCACCCCCCGCGCACGGCAGCGGTCGACCACCTCGGCCACGGCCGCGTCCGGCCAGTCGAGCAGCAGGAACTGAATGGACGAGCCGACATGGGCCTCGTGCGCTCCGCGCTCGACCACCGTCAGGCCGGGGGTGCCGCGCAGCCCGTCCTCGACCACGCGGTAGCGGTCGTTCCATGCCGCGCACTGCGCGTCCAGCCGCGCCAGCTGCGGCCGCAGGATCGCCGCGCGCAGGTTGTCCATCCGACCCGAGACATTCGGCGTGTCGTACTTGATCTCCTCGAAGGTCTGCACGGGCGGCACGGTGCCGTGGCGCTCGTAGAGCATGTACGACCCCGACAGCATCACCGCCCGCGCCATGACCGTGTCGTCATCGGTGACCAGCAGACCGCCCTCGCCAGAATTGATGTGCTTGTAGGTCTGCGTCGAATAGCAGCCCAAAAGCCCGTGCCGCCCCGAGGGCACGCCGCGCCACTTTGCCCCCATGGTGTGCGCGCAATCCTCGATCACCCTGATCCCGGCAGCGTCGCAGATCTCCATGAGACGGTCCATGTCGCAGATGTGCCCGCGCATGTGGCTGAGCATCAGAACATCCGCGGTATCAGCCTTGGCCGAAAGATCGTCGAGGTCGATCACCAGCCGCTCCGTCACGCCGACGAACACCGGCACGGCGCCCACGCTCGCGATCGCGCCGGGCACCGGCGCCAGCGTGAAGGCGTTGGTCAGCACCCTGTCGCCCGGCTGCACCCCGAGCGCGCGCAGCGCCGTGGCCAGCGCGTAGCCCCCCGACGCGACGGCCAGCGCGTAGCGTGCCCCAACGTGATCGGCAAACTCCCGTTCCAGCTGCGCAACCTCGCCGATCTCGCCCGGCGCGGTGTTGTAGCGGTGCAGCCGGCCGTGGCGCATGACGTCGAGCGCGGCGGCGATCCCCTCCTCCGGGATCGGCTCCTGCTGCGTGAAGCTGCCCTTGAAAATCTCGTCCATGGGGGGAAGTTTTGCGGCGCGTGCCCGCAAGGTCAATGGGCCCTGCGCGCTTTCACGATTGCTGAAGGTTTTTTTCCGGGAAGGTTCAAGCCGCTCCCAGCAGCTTGTCCACGACACCGGAAAGTTCGTCGTAATGCCCGATGGTCGCCTCGGGCGCGAGCGCCGGCACCGCGTGCGCGCCGGGACCGAAAGTGACCAGCACCGACGGCACGCCCGCGGCACGGCTGGTTTCGCGGTCGGTTTCGGTGTCGCCCACCAGCAGCGCACGTTCCGGACGCCCGCCGGCCCGCCGCACGGCTTCGCGGAACGGTTCCGGGTCGGGTTTGCGCACCGGCAGCGTGTCCGCGCCGACCACCGCGCCGAACGCGTCCAGCACCCCCAGCCTGCCGAGCAAAAGCCGCGCCAGCCGCTCCGGCTTGTTGGTGCAGATGGCCACGCCGCAGCCGGCACGCGCCAGCGCCTCCACTGCCGCCATCGCGCCGGGATAGAGCCGCGTACGCGTGTCGATCGCCGCTTCGTATATCCCCAGGAACTCCTGATAGTACCGGTCGATCTCTGACGGATCGGCGCCGCGTCCAAGCCGGTCCAGCCCGAGCGCCAGCATCGCGCGCCCGCCGCGAAAGGCCGTCGCCGCATCGGCCACGGGATCAAGCAGGTCGCCGGCCCCGAAACCGCCCAGGCAGCTGTTGGCGGCGGCGATCAGATCGCCGCTGGTATCGGCCAGCGTGCCGTCGAGGTCGAAAACAATCGTGCGCATCCGCGTTCTCCCGCGTTCTCTCGGCATCTTTCCGCCCGGGGCTGTCACATGCCGCAATCATCTTTGATAACCCCCCGGCTTGCACGGGGCTGGCATCCCGATAAAACGGTCGCGCCCGGATTGGAAGGGGAACCGCATGGCGACAGCGCTCATAATCCTTGCCGCGGGCAAGGGAACACGGATGAAATCGGACTTGCCCAAGGTCCTGCACAAGGTCGCCGAGACACCGCTGCTGGCCCATGCGATGCGCGCCGGCGGCGGCCTCGCGCCGGAGCGGACCATCATCGTGGCCGGCCACGGTGCGGAACAGGTCGAAGCCGCGGCGCGCGAGGCTGATCCTGCCGCGCAGATCGCGATGCAGGACGACCAGCTCGGCACCGCGCACGCGGTGGCGCAGGCGGCGCCCTTGCTGACGGGGTTCCAGGGCGATGCCATCGTGCTTTACGGCGACACGCCGTTCATCCGGCCCGACACGCTGGACCGCATGGCGCGGGCGCGCGCCGCGCATGATATCGTCGTGCTGGGATTCGAGGCGGCCGATCCGGGGCGTTACGGACGACTCGTCATGCAGGGCGACCGGCTGGAGCGCATCGTGGAATTCAACGACGCATCAGCGCAAGAGCGCGCGCTGACCTTCTGCAATTCCGGGGTTCTGGCCGCGGACGCCGCGACGTTGTTCGATCTCGTCTCGGCGGTCGGCAACGACAATGCCAAGGGCGAGTACTACCTGACCGACGTCGTCGCCCTTGCCAAGGACAGGGGATTGTCCGCGACCGCCGTCGCCTGTGACGAGGCCGAGACGATGGGCGTCAATTCCCGCGCCGACCTCGCCGCGGCCGAGGCCGCGTTCCAGGCCCGCGCACGCCGGGACGCGATGGACAACGGCGTTACCCTGACCGCGCCCGAAACGGTATATTTCGCCTTTGACACCTCGATCGGACCGGACGCGGTGGTGGAACCCCACGTTGTCTTTGGCCCCGGAGTCACAGTGGAGGGCGGCGCGCGAATCCGCGCCTTTTCCCATCTGGAGGGCTGCCACGTCGCCGGCGGCGCCGTGGTGGGGCCCTACGCCCGGCTGCGCCCGGGCACGCGCATCGCCCAGGAGGCCCGCATCGGCAACTTCGTCGAGATCAAGAACGCCGCCGTCGAAACGGGCGCCAAGGTCAACCACCTCAGCTATATCGGCGACGCACATCTGGGCGCGCAGGCGAATATCGGAGCGGGAACCGTCACCTGCAACTATGACGGCGTGTCGAAGCACCACACCGCGATCGGCGCGGGGGCCTTCATCGGCTCCGATACCATGCTGGTGGCCCCCGTGACGGTGGGGGACGGCGCGATGACGGCGTCGGGGTCGGTCATCACCCGCGACGTGCCCGCCGAGGCGCTGGCGATCGCGCGGGGCCAGCAGGTCAACAAGCCCGGCATGGCCCGCCGCTTGTTCGAAAAGCTGAAGAAAACCAAAAAGAAAGACAAGACAGGCGAGGTGCGCTGATGTGCGGGATCGTGGGGATGCTGGGAAAACACGAGGTGGCGCCGACCCTCGTCGAGGCGCTAGGGCGGCTGGAATACCGCGGCTATGACAGCGCCGGGATCGCCACACTGAACAACGGCCGGCTGGACCGCCGCCGCGCCGTCGGCAAGCTGGTGAACCTGTCGGACCTGCTGGTGCATGAACCGCTGGCAGGCAAGGCCGGGATCGGCCACACCCGGTGGGCCACGCACGGGGCACCGAACCTGCAGAACACGCACCCCCACCGGGCCGGACCGGTCGCCGTGGTCCACAACGGGATCATCGAGAATTTCCGCGAGCTTCGGGCCGAGCTGGCCGAGGACGGCATCGGCTTCGACACGGACACGGACACCGAGACGGTGGCGCTGCTGACCCAGCACTACATGGCGCAAGGCGCGGATCCCGTTGACGCGGCGCAGCGAACCCTCGCCCGCCTCGAGGGGGCATACGCGCTTTTGTTCCTGTTCGACGGCGAGCCGGATCTTTTCGTGGCCGCACGCAAGGGCAGCCCGCTGGCGATCGGGCACGGCGATGGCGAAATGTTCGTGGGATCGGACGCTATCGCGCTGGCCCCGCTGACCGACCGGATCACCTATCTCGAAGAGGGCGATTGCGCCGTCGTCACGCGGGACGGCGTCACCATCACCGACGCCAATGGCGCGTTTGCCAACCGCGAGATACGCACGATCCAAGTCGATACGGCGCGCGTGGACAAGGCCGGGCACAAGCATTTCATGGCCAAGGAGATCGCGGAACAGCCCGCGGTGATCGGCGACGCGCTGCGCCACTACCTGACGCAGGACGGCTGCGGCGTGGCGATGGAGGACCCCGCGCTCGACTTCACCGGGCTCGACAGGCTTTCGCTCGTCGCCTGCGGCACCGCCTATTACGCCTGCCTGACCGCGAAATACTGGTTCGAGCAGGTCGCCGGCCTGCCGGTGGACGTGGATATCGCCTCGGAATTCCGCTACCGGGAGCCACCGGTCCCGCCACGCACGGCGGCGCTGTTCGTCAGCCAGTCGGGCGAGACGGCCGATACGCTGGCGGCGCTGCGATACTGTGCGGGACGGGCCGACCGGCTGCTGTCGGTGATCAACGTCGACGAAAGCTCGATCGCGCGGGAAAGCGATCTCGCCCTGCCCATCCATGCCGGGCCCGAAATCGGCGTCGCCTCGACCAAGGCGTTCACCTGCATGCTGACGGTTCTGCAACTGCTGGCCCTCAAGGCGGGGCACGACCGTGGCCATCTGTCGCCCGACGCGCTGGCCGACCGGCTTTCGGCGCTGCGCGGGCTGCCGGCGCTGATGACCCTCACGCTGGAACAGGGCGAAGCATTCCGCGTCGTGGCGTCCCGGCTCGCGGAGGCATCCAGCGCGCTGTTCCTCGGTCGCGGGCCGCTCTATCCGCTTGCGCTGGAGGGTGCACTGAAACTAAAGGAAATCAGCTATATACATGCTGAAGCTTATGCCTCTGGCGAGCTCAAGCACGGCCCCATCGCGCTGATCGACAGCAAGATGCCGGTGGTCGTCATGGCGCCCCGCGACGCGCTCTTTCACAAGACGGTTTCGAACATGCAGGAGGTGATGGCGCGCGGCGGCAAGGTCGTGCTGGTCACCGACCCCCCCGGCGCCGAGGCCGCCCGCGACGGCGTATGGCGCCAGCTTGTCCTGCCGGAATGCGATCCGCTCGTCGCCCCCATTCTCTATGCCCTTCCGGCACAGCTTCTGGCCTACCACACGGCGGTCGCCAAGGGCACGGACGTGGACCAGCCCCGAAACCTCGCCAAGTCGGTCACCGTCGAATAGAGCTCACGGCGCGCGGAACACCCGCAACTCGGGCAGCGCGGTCAGGTCGGCCTCCAGAAGCCGCATGGCCGCAAGCGAAATCCGGCTGCCCGCCCCCGGCCCGGCATCGAGAGGGATGAGCTCGACCGCCACCGCCGTGCCCTTGGCCGGATACTCTACCCGGCCGCCGACAGCGGTCTCTGTCAGCGGCGTCTTGAGCCAGATGCCCGGCTCGTCCACGGCCCCGAGCGAGGCGACGGTCATGCCGAGAAACACCCCCTCGCCCGACGCGGGCGCCGTTGCCCGCGCGCGCTCCGCCGCGCCCGTGGTATCGAGCGTTTGGGGCGTGCGCGCGGTGGTGGCGCCGGAACCTTCCGAACCGGGCCGCGCCCGGGGATGCGTCTGGTCACGCCCGTCACGCACGTTGGGCGGGGCAGCCTCCTGCCGCCCGAACAGCCCGTCCTCGATGGTCGCGCACCCGGCCAGCGTCACTGACAGCATCCATATCCAGAGGCATTTGCCCATTGACGTACTCTAGGACGGGCGGCGGCGCGCATCAATGCCGTCGACACATCGAACGGCCCTTGTGCCTCCGCGCGGCGCGGCCTATTTTCCGGCCATGACCGCACCACTCATCGACCCGTTCCAGCGCGCCATCTCGTATCTGCGCGTCTCCGTCACCGACCGCTGCGATTTCCGCTGCGTGTACTGCATGGCGGAGAACATGACGTTCCTGCCGAAAAAGGAACTCCTCACGCTGGAGGAGCTTGACCGGATGTGCACGACCTTCGTGCGCCTCGGTGTCGAGAAGCTGAGGATCACGGGAGGCGAGCCGCTGGTGCGCAAGGGCATCATGACCTTCTTCGACAGCATGACGCGGCATCTCGAGTCCGGTGCGCTCAGGGAACTCACGCTCACCACCAACGGCAGCCAGCTGGAACGTTTCGCCGACCAGCTCTATGCCGCCGGGGTGCGGCGCGTGAACATCTCGCTCGACACGCTCGACGAGAAGAAATTTGCCGACGTCACGCGTTGGGGCCGGCTACCGCAGGTGATGCGCGGCATCGACGCGGCACAACGCGCCGGTCTGCGCGTCAAGATCAACACCGTGGCGCTCAAGGGGTTCAACGAGGACGAGCTGTTCGACCTTGTCACGTGGTGCGCCGGGCGCGACATGGACCTCACCTTCATCGAGGTGATGCCGATGGGCGATCTGGGCAACGAGGACCGGCTCGACCAGTACTGGAAGCTCAGCGACCTGCGCGCAAGGCTGGCGCAGGAATACAAGCTGACCGACCTCGCAGAGCGTACGGGCGGGCCCGCGCGTTACGTCCGGCTGGAAGAGACAGGCCAGAAGATCGGCTTCATCACGCCGCTCACCCACAATTTCTGCGAAAGCTGCAACCGCGTGCGGCTGACCTGCACGGGCGAACTCTACATGTGTCTCGGGCAGGAGGACATGGCCGACCTGCGCGCCCCCCTGCGCAACAACCCCGACGACGACGCACCGCTCGAGGAGGCCATCCGCGCCGCCATCGCGCGCAAGCCCAAGGGCCACGATTTCGACTATTCCCGGCAGAAGATAGAGGGCCAGATGCCGCGCCACATGAGCCACACCGGCGGCTGATGCGGCGCCCTCCCCTGCCGGTCGGGCTCTACCGTGCCGCGGCAAACCTGATCGCACCGCTCGCCTATCGCCGCGTGGCGCACAAGCTGTCGGCGCAGGGCACCCCGCGGCGGCGTCTGCCCGAACGGATGGGCCGGGCGAGCGCCGAACGCCCTGGCGGACGTCTCGTCTGGTTCCACGCCGCCTCCGTCGGCGAGAGTGTCTCGGTGCTGCGGCTCATCGCGCGCATGGGCGCGGGGCAGGATGACCTGTGCTTTCTGTTGACGTCAGGTACGGCCACCTCTGCACAGGTCGTGGCGCAACGCCTTCCCCCGCGCACGGTGCATCAATTCGCCCCGCTGGACAGCGCCCGGGCCGTCCGCCGTTTCCTCGATCATTGGCGGCCGGACGCGGCCATCTTCGTCGAAAGCGAATTGTGGCCGCAGATGCTGACCAACACACACGCGCGCGGCATCCCCATGGCGCTGGTGAACGCGCGCATCTCCGAGCGGTCCGCGCGGGCGTGGAAGCGTTTCCCGTCCACGGCCCGCTTCCTGATGGGACATTTCCGCATGATCCACTGCCAGGATGCGCGCACCGCCGAGCATCTGCAACAGCTCGGCCTGCCGCAGGCCCGCAGCGGGCAGAACCTGAAATCGCTGTCCAGCGCCCCGCCGCATGACGCGGCGGCGCTGGCCGAGTTGAAGGCGCGCATCGGCGCACGGCCGCTCTGGCTGGCCAGCTCCACCCATCCCGGCGAGGACGAGATCGCGCTGGCGGCACACCGGGCCGTGCTGGCCGACCAGCCGGGGGCGCTCTTGATCCTCGTGCCCCGGCACCCGGAGCGGGCCGGCAGCATCGCCACGCTGATCGAGGCGCAGGGCTTCGCCACCGCCCGCCGGTCCGCGGGCGGCGGGATCGACGCCGGAACGCAGGTCTACCTCGCCGACACGCTCGGCGAGACGGGCCTTTGGTACGCGCTGTCGCCCATCACCTGCCTGTTCGGCTCGTTCGTGCCGGTGGGTGGCCACAACCCCTACGAGCCGGCCCATGCCGGAACGGCAATCCTGCACGGTCCGCTCTACGCCAACATCCCCGACAGCTACGCCGCGCTCGACGCCGCGGGCGGCGCCTGGCAGGTGGCGGACGCGGACGCGCTTGCCCGGGCGGTGCGGACGCTGCTGCGCGATCGCGACACCCTGAACGCGATGCGCCGCGCGGCGGGCACGTTCGCGCGGTCTCAGCAAGACGGGCTGGACGAATTCGCCGGCACCCTTTCCACGGCGCTGTCCCTGCGATAGGCACGCAAGGCCCCCGCAACCGGACCGAAGCCGTGCCAGAGCTCATCGTCACGAATTTCAACCGCAACTTCACCGGCGTCTCGGCCACGGCGGCCGGGGTGCTGCGCCGGCAGTCGGGACAGTTCGACATGGTGCTGGCCGGCCACCCCCTGCCCGGCGGCCCGGCGCCGGTTACGCCGTTACAGGCCATCCGGATGTCACGGCAGCCGCCACCGCACCGCCCCTTCGTCATCTGGCATGTCCGCCGCAACCCCGAGATGCGCGCCGCGCTCGTCGCGCGCGACATCCTGCGCATGCCGATCAGGATCGTCTTCACCTCGGCGGCGATCCGGCGCCACTCGGCCCTGCCCCGCTGGCTCATCTCGCGCATGGATGCGGTGATCGCCACGACCGACACGGCGGCGGAATTCGTGCCGCATGTCCGCGCCGTGGTGCCGCACGGGGTCGACACCGCCCGCTTCACCCCCGCCCTTGACCGCGCCGAGGCATGGGCGGCCACCGGTTTTCCGGGGAACCGCGGCATCGCCACCATCGGGCGCATCCGCCCCGAGAAGGGCACCGACCGCTTCGTCGACGCGATGCTGGGGCTGCTGCCCGGCCGCCCTGGTCTGACGGCGCTGGTCATCGGCCGCGCCGCCCGCGCCGACGCGGGCTTCCTTGCCGAGCTGCGCAACCGGATCGCCGCGGCCGGCCTATCCGACCGTATCCTCTTTCCCGGAGAGGTGGCGCCGGAGGCCCTGCCCGCGCTGTTGCGCGCGCTCACGGCGGTGGTGCAACTGCCCCGCTACGAGGGGTACGGCATGGCCCCGCTGGAGGGCATGGCCTCCGGCGTGCCCTTCGTGGCCACCGACGCGGGGTATTTCCGCCGGTTTTCCGACGACGGCCGGTGCGGCCTGATCACCGGCGCGGACGCCGCCTCCGAGGCGGTCGCCGCCCTCATCGACTCTCCCCTGCGCCACGCCGCCATGGCCCGCGCCGCCCGCGCCGCCGCAGAAACCCGCTACAGCATCGAGAGAGAGGCCGAGGGCATCGCCACCGTCTACGAGGGCCTTTGGTCGGGCAGGACCCCGCCCGCTTCTTCTTGGTGACAATACCCCGGGGGCGTGGGGGCTGGCCCCCACTCCCGCCCGTTCCACCTACAAGGGCATGCGCTGCTCGGCCACGCCGGCCCACCAGCTGCACCCGGCGGGGATCGCCGCGTCGTTGAAATTGTACTCGGGGTGATGGACCATCGCCGAGTCGCCATTGCCCACGAGGATGTAGGCACCGGGCCGCTCTTCCAGCATGAAGGCGAAATCCTCGCCCCCCATCACCAGCGGCGCCTCGTCGCACTGCCCGCTGACCGAGCGGGCGACCCCGGCGGCGAAATCCGTCTGCTCGGGGTGGTTGGCCATGACGGGATAGTTGCGCTCGAACGACAGCCTGACACGGCCCCCGAAAGCCCGGCCGATCCCGTCGCAGATGGCCTGCATCCGCTCTTCGGCCAGGTCGCGCATCTGCGGGCTGAGCGTGCGCACGGTGCCGATCAGCTCCACGGTCGAGGGGATCACGTTGAAGGTGTGGGAGGACGTCTCCATCGACGTGACCGACACCACCACCTGGTCGGTGGGATCGGCGTTGCGGCTGGCAATCGTCTGGAACGCACTGACCAGCTGCGCCGTCATGACGGACGGGTCCACGGTCTCGTGCGGCTTGGCCGCGTGGCCACCCTTGCCCTCGACCGTGATCTCGAACTTGTCGGTCGCGGCGAAGAAGGGGCCCGGCCGGATCGCGAAACTGCCGGTCGGCACGCCGGGCCAGTTGTGCATGCCATAGACCTCCTGGATGCCGAAGCGTTCCATCAGCCCGTCTTCGCACATCTCGCGGCCGCCGCCGCCGCCTTCCTCGGCGGGCTGGAAGATCACCACCGCGGTGCCGTTGAAATTCCGCGTCTCGGCAAGGTATCTCGCCGCGCCGAGCAGCATCGCCGTGTGCCCGTCATGCCCGCAGGCATGCATCGCCCCCGGCGTTTCCGAGGCATACTCCACCCCCGTCCGTTCGTGAATGGGCAGCGCGTCCATGTCCGCGCGCAGGCCGATCACCTTGCCGCTGTCGCTCTTGCGCCCGCGGATGACGCCCACCACGCCGGTGCGGCCAAGGCCCGTCACAACCTCGTCGCAGCCGAACTCCTGCAGCTTTTGCGCGACCAGCGCGCTTGTCCGATGCGTGTCGAACAGGATCTCTGGATGGCGGTGAATGTCGCGCCGCCACGCGGTGATCTCGTCATGCAGGTCCGCAAACCGGTTCTTAACGGGCATCTTTCGTCCTTCCTTTCCTCAGTATCCGCTGTCCGACACCAGCACCACGTGGTCCTTGCCCACGTGCTCGTAGACGGACGGGCCGGGCTCGTACCCCACCTCGTGGATCGGGGACGGGATCGGCTTGAATTCGGGCTCCCACGCGCTGCGCCGGCTTGACGGATCGGCCACCGGCACTGCGCGCATGAGCGCCTTGGTATAGGGATGTTGCGGGTTTTCAAACACCGCCTGGCGCGGGCCGCGCTCGACGATCCGGCCGAGATACATGACCGCGACGTCGTGGCTGACACGCTCCACCACGGCCATGTCGTGGCTGATGAAAAGGAACGACAGCCCGAGTTCGGCCTGAAGCTCCATCATCAGGTTCAGCACCTGCGCCTGCACGCTGACATCCAGCGCGCTGACTGCCTCGTCGGCGACGATCAGGCTGGGCGAGAGCGCCAGTGCCCGCGCGATGGCGACCCTCTGCCGCTGTCCGCCCGACAACTCGTGCGGAAACCGCCGCAGGAAGCTGCGCGGCAGGTGCACCCGGTCGAACAGCATCGCCACCCGGTCATGCCGGTCAGAGCCAGATCCGATGCGGAAATTCCGCAAGGGCTCCGCGACCTGGTCGGCAAGCGTCATCTGCGGGTCGAGGCTGGCGAACGGGTCCTGGAAAATCATCTGCATGGATTTGCGCGCGGCGCGGAGACCGGCGGCATCCAGCGACAGGATGTCCGTGCCCCCCAGCGTCACCCGCCCGTCCGTCGGTTCGACCAGCCGCAGGACAGATCGCCCGGTCGTGGACTTGCCGCACCCCGACTCGCCCACGAGAGACAGCGTCCGGCCGGTCCCCAGGTCAAAGGACACGTCCTCGACCGCGTGCACATTGGCCACGGTCCGCCGCAGCAGCCCGCCGCGCACCGGGAACCTGGTGACAAGGTTGCGCACGCGCAGCAGCCCTTCGCCATCGCCCGTGCCGGGTGCATACCCCTGATCGGCCGCCCCTGGCAGTTTCATGGGCTCCGGCGCGGGCTTGCCGCGCATCTCGCCCAACCTCGGCACGGCGGCCAGCAACGCCCTTGTGTATGGCGCGCGCGGCGCGGCGAAGATCTCCTCAACCGGTCCCTCTTCGACCTTCCGGCCGCGATGCATCACGACGACGCGATCGGCCATCTGCGCCACCACGGCCATGTCATGGGTGATGAACACCACCGCAGTGCCGGTCTCGTGCTTGAGCCTGTCAATCAGCGCCAGGATCTCCGCCTGGATCGTGACGTCGAGCGCGGTGGTCGGCTCGTCGGCGATGAGCAGCCGGGGCGCGCAGGCCAGCGCCATGGCGATCACCACCCGCTGGCGCATGCCGCCCGACAACTCGTGCGGGTACTGGTCCAGCCGCCGCCCGGGCTCGGGGATGCGCACCTCGCGCAGAAGTTCCAGCGCCCGGGCACGGGCGGCGCGGCGATCCATGCCCTTGTGCAGGCGCAGACCCTCGGTCAGCTGCCGGCCGATGGTGAACACGGGGTTCAGCGCGGTCATCGGTTCCTGGAACACCATCCCGATCTCGTTGCCGCGGATCGTCCGCATCAGGCCCTGCGGCGTCTTGGCGAGGTCCGTCTCGCCGCCACCGGCCCGATCGAAGATCATCCGCCCGCCCGTGATGCTGCCACCGGAAAATTCCACCAGCCGCATCAGCGACAGCGACGAAACCGACTTGCCCGACCCGCTCTCGCCAACGATGCAGACGGTTTCCCCGGGGCCGACCGAGAACGACATGTCCTCGACCCCCGCCACCGGGCCGTCGCGCGTCTGGAATTCCACCCGCAGGTTCTCGATGCGGGCGACGGGGCGGTCCAGCATTGTCTCTCCTGTCCGGGTGCGTCGGCGGAAAGGCTACCGCCGCCCCGCCACAACGTCAAACGCGCCGCCGACCGCCGCGGCGGACGCTACTCCGCCGGTTCCAGCACCGTCACGCCCACCGACGCCGCACGCGCAAGGTCGGGGTCCAGCGACATCGGGATGTATTCCCCGCGACGCCACAGCTGCGCGAGGTCATCGTAATGCCGGCTCAGGAAGTGGCCCGACTGGCCGGTGGAGATGATGAAAACGCTGCTGTCGGGATCGGCGAAATCGTAGACGCCGCGATACCCCGCCCCGTGGACGTTGAGGAACGGCTCGGGCTCGTCTCCGCCCGTGCGCCCGCGCATCAGCGTGTTGTCACCGCCAGAGGTCGACTGACGGATGTTCACGAAATACCGCAGCACCGGAACATCGCCCAGAACCGGGTGCTCGTGCGTGGCCGCGTGCGCATCCCCCCATCTGAGGCTTTCCAGCGCGGTGCCATGGGTCTCTGCTACCCACACAAGCGCGTCGTCGAGCGCCAGCCGCGCGATGTCGGTGCAGCTTTCCTTCTGCGTGGACTGCTTGATGTCGCACCACGCGGCGGCGCCGTCTATGTCGCGGTAGACCCGCTCGATGAACACGGGATCGGGATGGGTGAACGCATCGGCCAGCGGGCCCAGCTCGTCGCGGATCAACCGGTCCATCAGCGCGCGCATCCACGCCGCGTAGAGCAGCGGCTCCGGCAGGTGCTCGTTCATCTCGCCGTTCCAGCTGGAGAGGAGATCAAGGGCGCGCTGGCGCTGGCGTTCCGGCGTGCCGGCCGGCGCGGCCTCGCCGGTGAACCACAGGTCCCTGCCGATGAGCGGCAGAAGCGACCGCGCCGTGAAGCTGACCGTGTCGAGCTGCGCCTCGATGAAGCTGTCGCGGGTGTGCACCTCGCGCGTCTGCATCAGCCGTGTCCACCGGTGCACGCGCTGCGTGTCGCCCCAGTGATAGCTGACATGCAGCGGAAAGGGCCGCTCGACCGTCTTGTTGTTGGTATTGCCCAGCACCCCCCCCTTGGGCGTCACGAATTCGGGCATCGCCGAATAGGGGGTCATAGCGGGCCAGCGGTTCTCCTCGATCCAGCCCCGGCTCGGCATGCGGCCCCGGGTTTCGTGCCCCGCGTTCCGGCGGGGCATGGCCCCGATCGTCTTCATCGCGATGGTATCCTGATCGACCAGCACGAGGTTCTGCGATGGCGCGACGAAGAAGCGACCCGCCTCCAACGCCTCGTCCACCGACTGCGCGCGCATCAGGTCCATCGCGGCGGTCATGGTCGTGTCATTGGCCGAAAGCGCCGTCCAGGCGAGCGAGGCGACATGTCCCGGCGGCGTGACCTCGGACAGGTTGAAATGCGTGCCGGGCAGCACCGGGCCGTTGTCGGTCCAGCGCAGGGTCAGCGTGACAGGGTCACGATCCTTGACGCGGATGATGGTGCGCTCGGTCCGGAACGGTTTGTACCCGTCGGGGGCCAGATACTGGCCCTTGTTGTCGGGGTTGAGTTTCTCGACGTAGAGATCCTGGTCGTCGAGGTAGGACGAGGTGATACCCCACCCCAGCGTCGCGCTGCGCCCCACCATCACCAGCGGCACGCCGGGGATCGTCCCGCCGATGACGCCGCCCGAGGGCAGTTCGACCCGCGCGAGATACCATGTCGAGGGCGCGGAGAAGGAAAGATGGGGATCGTTGGCAAGCAGCGTGCCGCCAGCAGCCGAGCGCGACGGCGCGGCCGCCCACGCGTTCGACGCCCCCGCGAAGGCGCGCGACTCGACGGGCGACAGCGGGTGGCGGGCCGTGCCGGCCTCGGCCGTGCGGACTGCCGGGGCGTCCTTCAGCCCCGGGAACAGCGCCGCGTATTCCGGCAGAGCGGCGATGCCGCTGCCGGGGGCAAGCGGCATTATGTCGGCCAGCCGGTCCTCGTCGTCGAGCGCAAGCGACGTGCGGGCGTGCAGCACTTCCTGCTGGAGATGCGTCGACAGCCGCACCGCCATCAGCTTCACGATGGCGACCGAATCGGCCGGCCGCCAGGGTGAGACCGCGAAATCGAACAGGAACATCTCCGGCGCGCCGCGCCCGCGCGCCGCGCGGTTGATCTCGCGCAGGCGGGCGTTCACGCCGGCGGCATAGGCTTCGAGCATCTCGCGCGTGCGGGCGTCCTGCACGTCGACCGAGGCGCGCGCCTGCGCATACAGTCCGAAGCGGCGCATCAGCTTGTCGACGTTCAGGGTCTGGGTGCCGAACACCTCCGACAGGCGCCCCTGCGCGGTACGCCGCAGCATGACCATCTGCCACAACCTGTCCTGCGCATGGGCATAGCCCAGACCGAAGAAACTGTCGCTTTCGGTGGTTCCGAAAACGTGGGGCACGTTGGCATTGTCACGCACGATCTCGACGGGCCCGTCGACCCCGTCCACCGCCAGACGCTTGTCGTATTCGGGCAGCGACCGCGACAGCAGGAAGTAGATGACCACGACGGTCACGACGGCAAGCGCCACCATGCCGCCCGCGATCCGGACCAGCCATTTGAAGAGTTGCGCCATCCCCGGCACGTCCCGCTTTCCGCTTGCATCCGTTGCCGGGATAGTCAGAAATCCGGGGCGAGACAATGGGAGGCGAAAGGACGATGGCAAAACTGGCATTTCTGGGCCTTGGCGTAATGGGATACCCGATGGCCGGACACCTCAAGGCGGCCGGCCACGAGGTCTGCGTTTACAACCGCACCGCGTCCAAGGCCGACGCGTGGGTCAAGCAGCACGGCGGCACCGCCGCGCCCACCCCGCGCGAGGCGGCGCAGGACGCGGCATTCGTGATGGCCTGCGTGGGCAACGACGATGACCTGCGCAGCGTGTGCCTTGGCCCCGACGGCGCATTCGCCGGAATGGCTGACGGCAGCTGTTTCGTCGATCACACGACCGTGTCCGCCAAGGTGACGCGCGAGCTCTACGCCGCGGCGCGCGCCGAGGGCATCGCCTTTGTCGATGCCCCGATCTCCGGTGGCCAGGCGGGTGCGGAGAACGCGCAGCTGTCCATCATGTGCGGCGGCGACGTTACCGCCTATGAGCGGGCCGAGCCGATCATGGAAACCTACGCCAAGATGTGCCGCCGCATCGGCGAGTCGGGCGCGGGCCAGATGACCAAGATGTGCAACCAGATCGCCATTGCCGGGCTGGTCGAAGGGCTTTCCGAGGCGCTGCATTTCGCCGAGAAGGCCGGGCTCGACGGGCGCGCCGTGGTCGAGGTCATCAGCCAGGGCGCGGCCGGGTCGTGGCAGATGTCGAACCGTTACGAGACGATGCTCGACGACGAGTTCGACCACGGCTTCGCGGTGGACTGGATGCGCAAGGATCTCGGTATCTGCCTCGACACCGCCGACGAAACCGGCGCCTCTCTGCCGGTCACGGCGCTGGTGGACCAGTTCTACAAGGACGTCCAGAAAATGGGCGGCGGCCGCTGGGACACCTCAAGCCTGTTCAAGCGGCTCAGGAAGCTGGGCTGACGCGCCGGTGCGCGCGGGCGCGCCTCAGGGCGCCCCGCGGCGGACGAGCCACCGGTCGGCGCCGATCAGCACGCACAGCGCCGCAAGCGCCGTCACGACGAGCGGCACCTCCACCGTTTGGAATGCGTCCAGCTTGCCCTGTGCCGCAAGCGCCTGGACCACCCCGAACGTCCCGAGGAAATTGTGAAACAGGATCGTCGCGTAGGCATCGCGCGACAGGAAGAAAACGATGCTGGTCAGCAGCCCCACAGCACTCAGCAAGCCGACCATGCCGACCGTGTTGAACGGTGCGCTGTGCGCGAAATGATAGACCCCGAACACCGCGCTGGCGACAATCGCCGCCACGGAAAACGCGGCCCACTTCGGGGCGTCGATACCCAGCGCGACCATCGTGCCCAGCACCGACCAGCAGACCATGACCTCTGCCGCCGAGACCACGAAGACCTGCGCGTAGGCATTGAGCAGCACGACCGGCCCGGTCGCGGGCGCCCCCTGCACAACGTAAAGTCCGAATCCCGCAGCGAACGCAAGCGGCGCCCGGAACGCCGTCCGCCGCCATGAGCCGAAGCCGGCCAGCGCGCGGCCCCCGGGATCATCCCGGGTGAGAAACCGCAAAAGCGCCGCCGCGGCGAACACCCCGATCACGATATTGGCCACGACCGCGTACACCAGCCGGTCGAGAACGGCGTCGGGCCGCGAAAAGGTCCGGATACGCCCTTCGAACCACCATGTGGCCAGCGTCCACACGGCGCAAAGTCCCAGCGCCAATCCGATCCGGACCACGCCTGCCGTCGTCATGCGCGGAATCTCAGCCATGCCGACACCAGCCTAGGGCCACGCTTTCCCACCGCATTGAGACAGATCAATGCGCCCCGGGCCCGGAACAGGCGCGGCAACACCCCGTCAGACCGTCGAAACGGTCTGCCCCGCAGGCCCGCTGATGGCGCGGTTCAAAGCCCCAGCTTGTCGCGCATGAATGCCAGCGCCACCTCCAGCCCGTCCTGCGCGATACCGTGGGCAGTGCCCTTCATCACGTGGGCGTAGACGTCCTTCCACCCCGCGGCCTGCAGCGCCTCGGCTGCCTCGGGCAGGGATTGTGGGGGCACAACGTCATCCTGATCACCGTGAATGAGCATTACCGGCGGGCGGCTCTGCACCTCTTCCTTGAGCAGGTCGGGCGAGAGCAGCCGACCCGAGAACCCGACGATCCCGGCCATCTCGTCATCGCGCCGGGGGGCGACGTGCAGCGCCATCATGGTGCCCTGGCTGAAACCGAACAGCACCACCTGTTCGGGCAGCACGTCCTCGTCCACCATCAGCGCGTCGAGAAAGGCATCGAGATCCTGCGCCGCGGCCATCATGCCGCGCTCGGCCGCCTCCTCGGACGAGCCGTCGATCCACGGAATCGGGAACCACTGGTAGCCGCCCGGCATCATCGGGATCGCCTCGGGCGCGTCCGGCGCCACGAAAAGCGTGTCGGGCAGGTGCTCGCCAAGAATGTCGGCCAGCCCGAGCAGATCGGCCCCGTTGGCGCCGTAACCATGCAGGAAAACCACCACGGATCGCGTGGTGCCCGAATGCGGCCCCTTGCGGCCCGCCTGAAGTACGCGCGTCATCGGATCCCTTCCCTCTGCTTCGCCGCCCGGTAGTAGGCCCACAACAGGCGCGCCGCAACCGATCTCCACGGCCGCCATCCCTCGGCCATCCCGCGCAAGGCGCGTTCGCGCGGACGCTCGGGCAGGTCGTAGAGCAGGCGCGCGGCCTCCTGCAGCGCAAGGTCACCGGGGGCGAACACGTCGGCGCGGCCAAGCGAAAACATGGCGTAGATTTCCGCCGTCCACCGCCCGATGCCGGGCAGTTGCACCAGGGTGGCGATCACCTCCTCGTCCGGCGCGGCGCGCAGGGCGCCGTAATCGATCCCGGCGGACGCCAGCGCGCGGGCATAACGGATCTTCTGGCGGCTGAGCCCCGCGGCGCGCAGCTCTTCGTCGCCCGCCGCCGCGATGGTCGCTTCCGCCGTCAGACCCGCAGCCCGCAACCGCGCCCAGATCGCCTCGGCGGAGGCGACGCTGAGCTGCTGGCTGACGATCGCGTTCAGAAGCTGCGTGAACCCGTCGGGCCGGCGGCGCAAGGGCGGAGGACCGGCAACGGCGTTGGCATGGGCCAGCCGCGGACAAGCCGCTGACAGGTGCGCCACACCCGCCTCGATGTCGGCGGCGCTGGCGATGACGCGGCCCATGCCCCCGGCGGCGTCGGACTGATCGGCGGTTCCTGCCATTGCACGGCACAGTATAGGCGCGCGGGATGCGGCGTCCAGCCAGACGCCATGCCTGCCCACGCTTGCAGAGGTGAACGATACGGTTTAGCAGGCCGTCATGACCGATACCGCCCTGCCCCACACCGAAAGCCGCGCCAAGCGCAACGTGACCGTTCTGGTACTGGCGCAGGCCCTGCTCGGCTCGCAGATGGCGATGATCTTCGTCGTGGGCGGGCTGGCCGGGCAGTCGCTGGCGAGCAATGTCTGCTTCGCGACATTGCCCATCTCGCTCATCGTGCTGGGCTCGATGCTCTCGGCCACGCCGCTGAGCTGGGCCATGCAGCAATGGGGCCGGCGCGCGGGTTTCCTTGTCGGGGCCGGCGCGGGTGCGGCGGGGGCTGCGATAGGGGCCTACGGGCTGTGGATCGCGTCCTTCCCGGTCTACCTGCTGGGCAGCCTACTGACCGGCACCTACATGTCGGCACAGGGCTTCTACCGTTTTGCGGCCGCCGACACGGCAAGCGACGCGTTCCGCCCCAAGGCGATTTCCTACGTCATGGCGGGGGGCCTCGTCAGCGCGGTGATCGGCCCGCAGCTGGTCAAGGTCACGTCGCAGGCGATGGTCGTGCCATTCGTGGGCACCTACCTTGCCGTGATCGGGCTCAACCTCGTGGGGGCCGTGCTGTTTCTCTTCCTCGACATCCCCAAGCCGCCCCGCCCGGCCGAGGACGCGCCAAGGGGCCGCAGCCGGTGGGAGCTGCTGACCACCCCGCGCATCGCCGTGGCCGTGATCTGCGCCACCGTGTCCTACGCGCTGATGAACCTCGTGATGACGTCCACGCCGCTGGCCGTGGTGGGGTGCGGCTTCACCGAGGGCAATGCCGCCGACATCGTCACCGGGCACGTGCTGGCGATGTTCGCCCCGTCCTTCTTTACCGGCCACCTGATCGCGCGGTTCGGCGTGGAAAAGATCGTGGGCACGGGGCTGGTGATCCTCGCCGCGTCGGGCGTGGTGGCGCTGCAGGGTGTGGATCTGGCCAATTTCTTCATCGCGCTGATCCTGCTGGGGCTGGGATGGAATTTCGGCTTCATCGGCGCGACGACGATGCTCGCAGGCGCCCACGCGCCGCACGAGCGGGGCCGGATGCAGGGTCTCAACGACCTGATCGTGTTCGGGGGCGTGACCGCCGCCTCGCTGGCCTCGGGCGGGTTGATGAACTGCTCGGGCGGCACGGCCGAGGCAGGGTGGGCCTCGGTCAACCTTGCCATGATCCCGTTCCTTACCCTGGCCGGCGGGGCGCTGATCTGGCTGGTGTTCCGCCCCGTCGACGCCTGAACCGTCCGGAACGCCGCTTTCCCCTTGTCCGCGCGGCCGACCGCGCGCAAGGATGGGCGCCGGGCATACCGGGCCCGCACGGCCATGGGACGGCGGCATGAAGAGAACCAGCCTCGACGCGACGGATATCCGTATTCTCAGCGCGGTCCAGCGCCACGGACCGTTGAGCAAGACGGCACTGGCCGAAATGGTCAACCTGTCCCCGACACCCTGCCGCGAGCGGCTCAACCGCCTCAGGGCGGCGGGGTTCATACGCGGATATCGGGCGGACATCGCGCTCGACCGGGTCTGCGATGTCACCTTGGTGGTCGTGACGGTCGCGCTGACGCATCACCGAAAGACCGACTTCGAACGCTTCGAGGCCCATATCCGCCGTGTGCCCGAGATCACGGAATGCATCGCCACCGGCGGCGGCATGGACTACGTCATGAAGGTCTGCTGCCGCAGCCTGCACGCCTTCCAGGTCCTGATCGATTCGCTTCTCTCCGCCGAGATCGGGATCGATCGCTACATGACCTACATCGCCACCCGCGAGGTGAAATCCGACCCGCCCGACCTGTCGAGCCTCGCCGGAAACGGCCCCTAGACCGGCCGGCGCAGGGCCCTACCACCGCCCCGACGCGGCCCGTGCCAAGAGCGCGGCGCGGCCGCGGAAAGGGGGCGGGTCGAGCGCCGCGTCGCCCACCCGCGCG
>NZ_JBISDG010000049.1:0-23989 GCF_044472985.1 Roseovarius salis
TGGCCGCCGCGGCCGCGCTGGCAGGCGCGCCGACCGCGTGGCTTACCGCGACGCTGGTTGCCGGGCTACTGGCCTTCGGCGCAGTTTTTGCCGTCAACTCCTCGCTTCACTCCTACCTCGTCCTCGCCTTCTCGCGGGACGAGCGGGTGACGATGGATGTGGGTTTCTACTACATGGCCAACGCCGGCGGACGCCTGCTGGGCACGGTGCTGTCGGGACTCACCTACCAGGCCGGCGGGCTGGCGCTGTGCCTTGCCACGGCGGCCGCGATGGTGGGGCTCAGCGCGGCCGCCGCCGGGCGGCTGCACCCGGCCACGAGCCCGGCCTGACCCGGCCCAAGGCCGCGGGGGCCAAGAAAATTCGCGAATTTTCTTGCGCCCGGCTCAGCCGAGCGCGGCGTTGCAGCGCGCGCAGGTGCCGGGGTGCTTGTGCGTCCCCACATCGGGCAGGATCTTCCAGCAACGCTGGCATTTCTCGCCCTCGGCGGTTTCGAACACCACCGTCACGCCCGCGACCTCCGGCAGCCTGTAAGCCTCTGCCGGGCTGGGGTCGCCGGTCAGCCAGATGCCCGAGGTGATGCAGACATCCTCGAAATTCACCGATTTCAGGGCTTTCAGCATCTCGGGGTCGTCAACGTGCACCACCGGCGCCGCCTCCAGCGAGGCGCCGATCACCTTGTCGCTGCGCTGCACCTCCAGCGCCGCGGTCACCACCCGGCGGGCGCGGCGCACCTGCGCCCATTTCTGCGCCAGCGGCTCGTCGAGCCAGTCGGCCGGCGTGGCAGGGATGTCGTTCAGGTGCACCGAGCTCTCATCGCCCGGGAACCGCTCCAGCCAGACCTCCTCCATCGTGAACACCAGCACCGGCGCCAGCCAGGTGGTCAGACGGTGGAACAGGATGTCCATCACCGTGCGCGCGGCCCGCCGGCGCGCGGTATCGCCGTCGCAATAGAGCACGTCCTTGCGGATGTCGAAATAGAAGCTCGACAGCTCCACCGTCGCGAAGTTGAACAGTTTCTGGAACACCCCCTGGAAGTCGTAGGCGTCATAACCACTGCGCACCTCGTGGTCGAGCTCGGCCAGCCGGTGCAGCACCCACCGTTCCAGCTCGGGCATCTCGGCGGGGTCCACCCGGTCGGGCTCGGTGAAGTGCGCCAGTGCCCCCAGCATGAACCGCATGGTGTTGCGCAGGCGGCGATAGCTGTCGGCCACGCCTTTCAGGATCTCCGGCCCGATCCGCAGGTCGGCGGTGTAGTCCGACTGCGCAACCCACAACCGCAGGATGTCGGCCCCGTACTGGTTCGTCACGTCGTCCGGCGCCACGGTGTTTCCGAGGCTCTTGGACATCTTGTTGCCCTTCTCGTCGAGCGTGAACCCGTGGGTCAGAACCCCGCGATAGGGCGCATGCCCGATCGTCCCGCAGGCCTGCAGCATCGAGGAATGGAACCAACCGCGGTGCTGGTCGGTCCCTTCGAGGTAGAGATCGGCCAGCCCGTCCTCGCTCCCGTCCTCGCGGTCGCGCAGCACGAAGGCATGGGTCGAGCCGGAATCGAACCACACGTCGAGAATGTCGTCGACCTTTTCCCAGTCGGCGGGGTCGTAATCCTCGCCCAGGAACCGCTCCTTGGCGCCAGGCTTGTACCACGCATCGGCGCCCTCTTGCTCGAACGCCTCCAGAATGCGCGCGTTCACACGCGCGTCACGCAGCAGGAAATCGGGGTCGGTGGGCTTGGCGCCCTTTTTCGTGAAACAGGTCAGCGGCACGCCCCACGCCCGCTGGCGCGACAGCACCCAGTCGGGGCGGTGCTCGATCATCGAATACAGCCGGTTGCGCCCCGATCGCGGCGTCCATTTCACCCGGTCGATCGAGGTCAGCGCGCGCGCGCGGATCGTGGTGCCGCACGCATCCTGCCCGTCGCCCACCGCGCGGTCGATGCTGGCGAACCATTGCGGCGTGTTGCGGTAGATGACCGGCGCCTTGGACCGCCATGAATGGGGGTAGGAGTGCTTGATCTTGCCGCGCGCCAACAGGCCGCCGACCTCCGCCAGCTTGTCGATCACCGCCTTGTTGGCATCGCCCTCCTTGCCGTTGGGCTTGAGGATGCGGGTGCCGCCGAAGAACGGCAGGTCAGCGCGGAAGCTGCCGTCATCCAGCACGTTGTAGGTGATCACCTGGTCGAGCATACCCAGCTCCTGGTAGAGCAGATACTCGTCCATGCCGTGCGAAGGGGCGCAATGGACGAAGCCGGTCCCCTCCTCGTCGGTGACGAAATCGGCAGCGCGGAAATCGCGCAGGTCGTCCCATTCGCCGTTCGATCCGGCGGCCCCGGCGAGCGGGTGCTTTAGCGATAGCTGTTCTAGCTGTAAGCTACTTACATCTCCGACGCGGCGCCACATGCCATCATCAAGTCTGGCTTTTGCCATGACACCCGCCGCAAGTTTGTCAGCAAGGATGTAGTGGTCGCCTTTACTTGCCCAGCACTCGTCAGGTGTGTCTAGAACCTCATAGAGGCCATAGGAAATGTCTTCGCCGTAGACGACCGCCTTGTTTGAGGGGATCGTCCAGGGTGTTGTTGTCCATATGACGACAAAAAGTTGGTCTAGATTTTCGGCGAGACGCGTGTGGAAATCGACGGTTTCCGTTTCACCTGCCGGCACATTAAATACGCCGCTAGCCACGGGAAACTTCACCCAGACGGTGAAGCTCTCCTTGTCGTGATACTCCACCTCCGCCTCGGCCAGCGCGGTCTTTTCCACCGGCGACCACATCACCGGCTTGGACCCGAGATAGAGCGTGCCGGTCATCAGGAATTTCTGGAATTCCTCGGCGATGATCCGCTCGGCGCGGTAGTCCATGGTCAGGTAGGGCTGCGCCCAGTTGCCGGTCACGCCCAGCCGCTTGAACTCGTCTCGCTGCACGTCGATCCAGTGTTCGGCGAATTTCCGGCATTCCTGCCGGAAGGCGACGATGTCGACCTCGTCCTTGTTCTGGCCCTTCTCGCGGTACTGCTGCTCGATCTTCCACTCGATGGGCAGGCCGTGACAGTCCCAGCCGGGGATGTAGCGCGCATCGCGCCCCAGCATCTGCTGGCTGCGCACGACCATGTCCTTGAGGATCTTGTTGAGCGCGTGGCCGATATGAAGGTGCCCGTTGGCATAGGGCGGGCCGTCATGCAGGATGAAGGGCTCCCGGTTGCCCTGCTCGGCCGCCTTGTCGCGCAGCCTGTTGTAGATACGCAGCCGGTTCCAGCGTTCCAGCCACGCGGGCTCTCGCCTGGGCAGGCCCGCGCGCATCGGGAAATCGGTTTTCGGCAGGTTCAGCGTGTCTTTGTAATCGGGCGTGTCGGCACACATGGGTGACGTCCTTTGTCACTTGGGTGGTGTCAGATCTGGGAGAGAGGGCGGCGCGGTAGCCCGTACGCCTTGTCCCGGCCGCTCCGTGCTCAGAGCGCCGGGCATGTAATTCGAATGACGATCGTGAAGGGCTGCGTCATGCCGCGCCTTATAGGACGGGCGCCCGGCGGCGTCCAGTGGCAAGGCCGGGCCGTTCAGCACCCGTTTTCCGCGCGGAAAACGGGCAAGAAAACGTGCATTTTCTTGGCACGGAATTTCCCGACATTCCGGCCCGCGCATCGACGCGCCACATCTCCCGGACCCGGAAAATTGCAATTTTCCGAAGCGGAATTTTCGAAAATTCCGGCCGCGGGGCCGCCACCATGCCGGCATCCTGATCCCTGCAACGCGGGCGGCGCCGCGCCGAATCGGCATGCTGCGCGCCATCACCCCCGACCGCCCCTTGCAACGCCGCGCGGCGGGGGGCATCTGTGGCCCATGGCCACCGCCCTGCCCCCGCGCTTCGACATCACCCGGCCCGAGATCGAGCGGGTCGTCGCCGAGTTCTACGCGCGTGTGCGCGCTCATCCCGGGCTCGCCCCCGTCTTCGCCGTGCATGTCACCGACTGGCCCGCGCACGAGGCCAGGGTGGCAGATTTCTGGGCCAACACCATCCTGCACGAACGCGGCTATGACGGCACGCCGGTGCAGGCGCACGTTCAGGCAGGCAACGTCAAGCCCGGCATGTTCTCGACCTGGCTGGCGCTCTTCGATGCCGTTCTGAAGGACGAGCTGCGCCCGGATCAGGCCGCCGCATGGTCCGCGCTCGCCCACCGTATCGGACGCTCGCTGCGCGCCAGCGTCGTGGAACGCGAAACCCACGCCGGCGGCGTGCCGAAGCTGCGTTAACCCTGCAGGGGGATTTGCAGCCGCGCGTGCTTTCGGTCTATTCAGGACGCGGCGGCGGCTGTCCCGCGCCGCCAACCGGTCCAACAGGAAAGACGCGCCCATGACGCCTGCTCCCAACTCTCCAGAAGCCCGCGATATCGCCTATCACTTCCACGCCTACACCAACGCCGCCACGCACCAGACGCACGGCCCGCAGATCATGGAGAACGGCGAAGGCGTGTTCGTCTTCGACAACCACGGCAAACGATATGTCGAGGCGATGGCAGGCCTGTGGAGCGTCGCGGTCGGCTTTGGCGAGGAACGGCTCATCGCGGCGGCCGAGGCGCAGATGCGCAAGCTGCCGTTTTATCACAATTTCGCGCACCGCTCGCACGATCCTGCGATCGACCTCGCCGAAAAGCTGGTGTCGATGGCGCCCGTCCCGATGTCCAAGGCGTTCTTCACCAATTCCGGGTCCGAGGCCAACGACACCGTGATGAAGATGATCTGGTACCGCTCCAACGCGCTCGGCCAGCCGGAGAAGAAGAAGATCATCTCGCGCCATCGCGGCTATCACGGGGTCACCATCGCCTCGGCCAGCCTGACGGGGTTGCCCAAGAACCACCAATCCTTCGATCTTCCGATCCCGCAGGTGCTGCACACCACCTGTCCCCATTACTGGAAGGAAGGGCAAGACGGCGAGGGCGAGGAGGAATTCGCGACCCGCTGCGCCGAGGACCTGGACACGCTGATCCGGGCCGAGGGGCCGGACACCATCGCCGCCTTCTTCGCCGAGCCGGTGATGGGCGCAGGCGGCGTGGTCGTGCCGCCTGCGACCTACTGGGACAAGATCCAAAAGGTGCTGCGCCAGTACGACATCCTGCTGGTGGCGGACGAGGTGATCAACGGCTTCGGGCGAACGGGCAACATGTTCGGCTGCCAGACCTACGGCATCGAACCCGACGCGATGGTGCTGTCCAAGCAACTCACGTCCAGCTACATGCCGTTCTCCGCCTTTCTGCTGAACGAACGCTTCTACTCCCCAATCGCCGAGGAAAGCGGTCGCATCGGCGTGTTGGGCCATGGTTTCACCGCGGGCGGGCACCCTGTCGGCGCGGCTGTGGCGCTGGAGAACATCCGCATCATCGAGGAGCGCGGGCTGGTCGAGAAGGCCGCCACGACTGGCGCATATTTCCGCGACCGGCTCCAGCAGTTTGCGCGCCACCCGTTCGTCGGCGAGGTGCGCGGCGTGGGTCTGATCGCGGCGCTGGAACTTGTGCATCCCGAGCGTGACGACCTCGACCCCGGCACTCTGGGCGCCGCGATGAACCGTTTGCTCTACGAGCGCGGCGTGATCTCGCGCGCGATGATCGACGCCATGGCGTTCTGCCCGCCGCTCATCATCGAGAAAGAGGAGATCGACCTGATCATTGACGGGGTCGCCGACGCGCTTGCCGCGCTGGAAAAGCACGCGTTCTGAGCCACCGATCTAGGAGGGGTCCGCCGTCACCCCCTCGCCCTTTCGCACGATCCGCATCCGTCCCGCCGGGAAGGGGCGCATGAGTTGCGCGGCCTCGTCGGGGTCACCACGGAGCCATGTTTCGTGGTCCGCCGGAGCGATGATCACCGGCATCCGGTCGGGATGAACCGGGCGGACAAGCTCATTGGGCCCGGTGGTAATGATCGTGTGGGTGTCGATCTCCACCTGCTCGCCCCGGTATTGGCCACGGAACCGGCGCCACATCCCGGCAAAGGCGAACAGCGGGCGTGCATCGCCGTCGTCGCCGGCCAGCCCGAACCAGTAGAACGTTGCCGGGTTGCGTCCCTTGGCCTCGGCGAAAGACGTTGCCGGGACAAGGCAGCGCCGCGCGTCGAAGCTGTCCGCCCAGAACCGCGAATGCCGCACCTTGTCATCGCGGGCGTTGTTCACCGCCTTGGGAAGGATCGGTTTTCCGGTCTTCTTGGAGACCTGCGGCAACAGGAAACCCCAGTGCATCGCCACCAACTCGCGCGTGCCGTCACCGTCCAGCCGGACCACCGGTGCCGAATAGCGGGGGTAGATGGCCGGCAAGGGGGCGAAGTTGCCCAGCCTGTCACGAGCGGGCGCCACGTCGAAGAGCTGGCGCATGGCCTCTTGCGTGGTGGTGTTGGAATGCAGGTTGCACATTCCACCGATGCTATCATCAGGTCCAGCAGCGGCAAGCGGTACGGTCAGACGGGCCGCACCTGTTGCTCCCCTCTTCACAGGCTGGTCTGCATCCGGTAGCCGGGCCGGAAGTACTGGCGCACCGCCGTTATTGGCCGCTCCCCGTCAAAGGTGATCCGTTCGATCACGAAAATCGCGGCCCCCGGCGCGCATCCCAGGTGGCCGGCGACGTCCGCGCCCGCGGCCGTCGCCGAAAAGGTGATCTCGCCGTGGGTGAAGGGCCTGTTCAGAACGAGCCATTCGTTTCCGCTGACATGGCGAAAATCCTCGATTCCGGCGGCCGGAACGGTCGTCACGTCTATCCAGCGGTCCTCGTAAACGAAGGGCGCACCATCAGCCGTCTGCACGGATGTCAGCCGGACGAAGTCATCGCCCGCCGGGGCCTGCATCCGGGCACGCAGGTCCTCTGGCGGGGTTGCGCGCGCAAGGCACAGCCGCTCATAGCCGTAAACATGGCCGAGCCCCTCGATCTCCTTCCGGATGACGGGGATGCTCAGCGTCGCCTTGCGCACGGGGTGCAGGGCCACGCGCGTGCCCGCCTTGCGCCGCCGTTCCAGCAGGCCTGCCTCTGAAAGGCTGCGCAGGGCACGGTTCACGGTCGCGCGGGCACAGCCGAATTCCTCAGCGAGGTCCTGTTCGTTGGGGATCAAGTCGCCCGGCGCCCAGATACGGGCGTGGATGCGGCGCCGCACCTCGGCCTCGACGGCCTGCCAGCTCTTGCGTTCGGTCTCGATCAGATCGCCTCGTTCAACTCTGCCATCGCGTTCGCGTAATCCCGGCGGATGGACTCGTGTTCTATGTGCCGCCCCTCGTGGACAAGGTGGCGGCCGGCCGACCAGACATCACGCACCAGGCGGTCATCGCCCGCGAATATGTAACTGTCGAGGATCGCGTCCCCCGACCGGCCCTGCAGGTCCACGGCCCCGCCATCAAGCGAAACGAGATCGGCCCAGTTGCCCGGCGCGATGCCGCCCGGTCCGCGCCCGGCCGCCTGCGCCCCGCCGGCGACGATGCTTTCGAACAGGCGCCGGCCGGTGGACAGCCCCGCCGTGGCCAGCGCCGCGCGGCACCGATCCCGCAGGCGCTGCGAATACTCAAGGGTGCGCAATTCCTCTGACAAGGCGATGCGGATGTTGCTGTCCGAGCCCACGGCGATCCGGCCACCGGCGTCCATCCAGCGCACGCCGTCGAAGATACCGTCGCCCAGGCTGCTTTCCGTGATCGGGCAGAGACCGGCCACGGCCCCAGTTGCCGCGAGGCCCCGCGTTTCCCCCGGTTGCATCTGGGTGCAATGGATCAGGCACCACCGCGGGTCCGGGACGACGTTGTCCAGCAGCCATTCCACCGGGCGCGCACCCCATGCCGCCTGGACCTCTTCAACCTCTGCCGCCTGTTCGGCAAGGTGCATGTGCACGGGCCCGTCCCCGGCCAGCGCCACCGTGTCCGTTAATTCCTCTGGGGCGACGGCGCGCAGGCTGTGCGGCGCGACGCCAAGGCGCGCATCCGCCGGCAGATCCCGCATGGCCGCGCCCGCGGCGGCGTGCAGGCATCCAAAACTGTCCGCATCGTTGCCGAAACGCACCTGCCCCGGCCCAAGCGCGCGCTTGTCGCATCCGCCATACCGGTAATACACGGGCAGGAGCGTCAGGCCGATACCTGTCCGGGCGGCCGCCGCGGCAATGCGCGCGCTCATCTCGGCGGGATCGTCATAGGGCGTCCCGCCGGGTTGGTGATGCAGGTAATGGAACTCGACATTCGTGGCATAGCCCGCCTCCAGCATCTCCATCTGGACAAAGGCGGCGATGCGCTCGACATGCCCGGGCGTCAGCCGGTCGAGGAACCGGAACATCAGCTTGCGCCACGTCCAGAACGAATCGCCGTCACCGGGACCGCGCCGCTCGGTCATCCCGGCCATCGCCCGCTGGAAGGCGTGGCTATGGGCATTGGCAGGCGCCGGCAACAATATGTCCAGCCGCGTTCCGGCGGGCTCTTGACCGGCCAGGACCGACGAGATGCGGCCATCCCCGCCGATCTCGACGGCCACGTTCTGCCGCCAGCCATCGGGGGTAAGCGCGTCGCGGGCCCAGATCGTCGGCATGAATACGTCCTCATGTTATTATGTGCATACATAATAACACCGCAGGATCGGGGCGCAAGCGAAACGGTATTTACGGACCGCCCCGTTGGCGGTAGGCCGGATGAACGGGGGCCGGAGGGCCACAAGGATGCACGCAAACCCGTTCACCGAGGCCGAGCTTGCGCGGCGCCTGGCCGAAACGCGCCGGGAAATGGCCGCGCGTGGGTTGGATGCGGTGCTGCTGAGTGCCCCCGAGAACATCTTCTACCTGATCGGGCTGGATCACTGGGGATATTTCGCACCCCATGTCCTGATCCTGCCCGCCGAGGGCGAGCCGGTGCTGGTCACGCGCCAGATGGAGCACGTGGTGGTCAACAACCAGGTCCGTAACGCGCACTTCATCGGCCACGACGATTCCGAGACGGCAGCCGATGTCGTGGCGCGCCACCTGTCGGGGCGTTACGCGGGCAAGGCGGTCGGGATCGAATCGTGGTCGTCGGGCCTGTCGCACGGTACGGGCCTGCAGATCACGCGAACCGTCGCCGCCGGAACGTGGCAGGATGTGACCGGGATGGTCGACCGCTTGCGGCTGGTGAAATCACCCGAGGAGCAGGCCCTGATGCGCGCGGCTGCCAAGGCCGCGGATGCCGGCACGCAGGCCGCGATTGCCGCCCTCGGCGACGGGGTGCCCGAAGCCGAGGTCGCCGCCGAAAGCCTCGCCGCGATGACCCGAGCGGGCGGGACACCGCCCGGCTTCGGCCCGTTCATCCGCCCCGCCGCGCGAATGGCCGAGGAACATACCAGTTGGGGCGACGGCGTACACCGCGAGGCCGCCTTCCTCGAAATCGCGGGATGCGTCGCGCGGTATAACGCACCGATGGGGCGGCTGGTGCACATTGCAAGCATATCCGACGAGGACGCCCGGATGGCCGAGCTGTCCAAGCGCGCCTTTGCCGCCGCGCTGGACGCGCTGCGCCCAGGCGTGCGGGCACGCAATGTTTATGACGGCTGGCAGGCTGTCGTGGACGCCGCGGGCATGACGGGCTACCGCCGGCATCACTGCGGCTATCTCGTCGGAATCGGGTTTCCCCCTTCATGGACCGGCGGGCCCCGTGTCACCGGCCTGCGCCACGACTCCGACCTGATGATGGAGCCGGGCATGACCTTCCACCTGATGTCGTGGTTCACGGAAACCGGGCGCGGCAATTTTTTCGTCTCCAACACGGTGCTCCTGCAAGCCGACGGCGCAGAGGTTCTCAACGAAACGCCATTCGGGCCTCACCTGGTCTGAATGCGACTTGACGGCGCGGTCGGCCCGGCCTTTAGTAGCGGATCGTCAACCTTGGGGAGCGCCTACGCCGTGACAGTGGCAGTCCTGGATACGGCACCGGACGGGCTGTCTGCCGAGATGGCCATGCTGGACGCCGTGGCGGCGGGACGCGCGGCCTCGTCGGCCCTGCTTTGGACGTCGCGCGCGCCTTGGCTGGTGCTGCCGGAAAGGTTGACCCGTTCTGACAGCTTCGACGCCGCGGCCGCAGACAGCGGCACCGCCGGCTGGCCGGTCACCGCGCGCAGAACCGGCGGCGGCATCACGCCGCAGGGGCCGGGCGTTCTGAACCTTGCGCTGGCCTTCCGCGTCGCGCCCGGAAAGGCCCGCACGATCCGCGACAGCTATGACGAGATCTGCAACCCCCTGGTCGAGGCATTCGCGGCGCTAGGGGTCGACGCGGCGGCCACGCCCGTCAACGGCAGCTTCTGTGACGGCGAGTACAACCTCGCCGTGGGCGGGCGCAAGATCGTCGGCACGGCTCAACGGTGGCGCGGCGCGGCCTGCTTGGCCCACGCGCTGATCCTTACAGATATCGTGCTCCCACCCGCTGTTGCCGCGGTGCAGCGGCTGAGTGACGGTCTGGGGCATTCGGACGTTTTCGCCCCGGATGTGCACTGCCGTCTCGCCGACGTCGCGACGGTGGAGGGCGACGTGACCGACGCCGCCGTGCGCAGCATAAGAAAAGCCGTGGAGCGGCGTGGCTACGAGAGTTGGCCATGCGGCGCGTGACGCGCTCTCAGCCTGGCGCGACCACCTCTTGCCGTTGCGCGCCAAGCCCCGCAACGGCGAGTTCCATCACGTCGCCCGGTTTCAGGAACCTTTGGGGATCCCGCCCCATTCCCACGCCCTCCGGTGTGCCGGTGGCGATGATGTCGCCGGGCTGCAGCCGCATGTAGCGGCTCATGTAGCTGATGATCTCGGCCACCGAAAAGATCATGTCGGCGGTGCTGGAGTTCTGCATGACCTCGCCGTTCAGTGTCAATGACAGCGACAGCGCCTGCGGGTCTGGCACCTCGTCCGCCGTTACCAGCCACGGACCAGCGGGGCCGAAGGTAGGCGCCGACTTGCCCTTTATCCACTGCCCCTTGCGCTCGATCTGGAACTCGCGCTCGGAGACGTCGTTGACGACGCAGTAGCCGGCGACGCAGTCAAGCGCCTCCTTCTCCGGCACGTAGAGCGCCTCGCGCCCGATGACCACGCCAAGCTCGACCTCCCAGTCGGACTTGACCGACCCGCGCGGCAGGACCACGGGATCGTCCGGCCCCGACAACGCCGAACTGGCCTTGGAAAACAGGATCGGTTCGGGCGGCGGCGTGGCGCCGGTCTCGGCGGCATGCTTGGCATAGTTGAGACCGATGCAGAAGAAGTTCGGCACCCATGACAGGCATGGGCCGATACGGCCCGGCGTCTCGATCACGGGCAGGATTTCGGGGTCGATCGCGCGCAGCCCGTCCAGGGCCGTCAGGGACACCGCCGGCCCGGCCAGATCGGGCGCGTGTGCCGACAGGTCGCGCACGCGACCGTGATCATCGAGCAATCCGGTCCTTTCCTCCCCCACGGGACCGTAGCGCAGAAGTTTCATGGCCTTGTCCTCCCTGGAGCCTCGGTTCCGCACGCGGCGGCCCGGGCCGTGATAGGCTGGCCGGCGCCGCTTGACAATCCCGCCATCGCCTAGCTGCCGGGCAGCACCGCCGCGATCCGGCGGATCGCCTCGCGGATGTTATCGGTGCTGTTGGCATAGGACAGGCGCAGATATCCCTCTCCCTGCGCGCCGAAGGACGTGCCCGCGATCGTGGCCACGCCCGCCTCTTCCAAAAAGAGATCCTGCGCCGCGCGCGCGGTCAGGCCCGTGCCCTCGATGTTGGCAAACGCGTAAAAGGCGCCCCCGGGATCGGGGCAGCGGACACCAGGCAGCGTGTTCAGGTCGCGAACGATGACCCGGCGGCGCGCCTCGAAGCTTGCCAGCATCTCGCGCACCGGTTCCTGCGGCCCGGTGAGGGCCGCGATACCGGCATGCTGCGCGGCAGCGTTCACGCAGGAATGATCGTTGATGCACAGCCGCGTGACATACTCGACCGCCTGCGCCGGCCATACCGCGTAGCCCAGACGCCAGCCCGTCATCGCGTATGTCTTGGACCAGCCATCGAGCAGGATCAGCCGGTCGCGGATCTCGGGATACTGAAGAAGGCTCACATGCTCGCGCCCGTCATAGAGCATCCGGGAATATATCTCGTCCGACAGGACCGCCACGTGGGGGTGGCGCTCCAACCCCGCGACCAGCTTGTCGATCTCGGCCCTTGGGGTCACCCCGCCGGTCGGGTTCGCGGGGCTGTTGAGGATCAGGAGCCGCGTGCGGGGCGTGATCCGATCGAGCACGTCCCCCGCCGACAGGGCAAAACCGTTTTCCTCGCGCAACGGGACGGGCACCGGGGCCGCCCCGCTGTACCGGATGACGGACTCGTAAATGGGAAAACCGGGGTCGGGGTAAACGATCTCGGAACCGGCCTCGCCAAAAAGGCTGGCAGCAAAGAACATGGTCGGCTTGCCACCCGGGACGATCACCACCTGCCCGGGATCCACGCTTGCCCCATGGCGGCGGTACAGGTCATCGGCCACGGCGGCGCGCAGCTCCGGCAGGCCGGTCGCGGGTGTATAGCCGTGATGACCGTCGCGCAGCGCCCTGATCCCGGCCTCGACGATATGCGGCGGCGTCTCGAAATCCGGCTGGCCGATGCCGAGATTGATGATGTCGCGCCCCTGTCCTGCCAGCGCGCCCGCCCTCGCCAGCACGGTAAAGGCCGACTCGGTGCCGAGCCGCGCGGCGCGGGCGGCAAACTGCAACTCTGCCATGGGATGCCCCTTCTCCCCGTTTTTTTGCCCCGGGTCACGTGCTAGCGCAAGCGCGCGCCCAAGAGAACGCCGCCACCTCAGAAAACGGCGTGATCGCCTCTGTTGACGCTGGTTTCGCCACGCACCAGCCGGGCGTAGAAATCAAACAGCGTGTCTTCGCCGAAGGACGGTGTCGCAGCGGCCGAATACCGCCCGGTCCGTGAATCGCGTACCAGCATGGATTCGGTCGCGTAGTAGCGGCCGATACGGGCAAGCTCGGCCTTGGGGCGCAGACGTGGCGCCACGTGCCCCGCCACGGTCAGTCCAGCCACGATGCCATTCATCAGCGCCACGGGCACGCGTCGAAAGCGCGGCTCTGTCTGCAGGAGTTCAAACAGCCGTTGCCCCATGTCCAGCGGCGTCAGGGCTGGCCCCGGCCCGCCGACCGGCAGGGTGCGATCCCACCGCAGGGGATCGTCAAGGCACCCCGCGATATAGCGCGCGAGGTCGCGGTCGCTGATGGGTTTGCACGCGGTGAGCCGGCCATCCCCGAACAGCAGGTAGGGCTTGCCCGCCCGAAGGCGGTCCAACTGGCCGCTGAGGGACTTGAAATAGGCGGTCGGGCGGATGATGGAATGGGTCATGCCGCTGTCCATGAGTGCCCGCTCGAAAGCCAGCTTGGCATGCTGGAATTCCAGTTCGGGCTTTTGCACGCAAATCGCCGAAAGCAGCACGAAATGCCCCACCCCGGCCGAGTGCGCCGCGGACAATGCATTCAGATGGGCGCGATGGTCTATCGCCCATGCATCCTCGGGGGTCCCGGTGCGAGAGGCAAGGCAGGACACCACCGCGTCGAACGGCTCGCCGCACAGCCCGTCGCGGAAGATCGAGGCCGGGTCCGTCACGTCACCGAACCGCACCGCCGCCGCGCACGGCAGGCCCCGACGCGACTCCCGCGCAGGGGTGTCACGCACGAAACACACGACCTCGTGCCCCGCCGCCAGCAGCGCGTCGCAGGTGGCCCGACCGATCGTGCCTGTCGCACCGAGCAGGAGCACGCGGCGGGCCTGCCCCGGGGCCGGCTGACGCTTCTTGCCATTCATGCGCCAAGACTAGGCAACTTGGCCCGCCGGAAGAAGCCCGAATTGGGTGCATCGCGACGCTTGCGGTGGTCAAGGCCGCACGGGGATGAAATGATACAACGACTAGGGGGATTTCTGCGTGCGCGATTCTCGAAACAGACTGCGCGGTTTTCTGGTCATGGCGTGCCTGCTGCTGGCGAGGGCGGCACCGGCCGCCGAGGTCGTGCTGCAACTCCCGCAGGAGACGCGGGGCCTCAACGGGCATCTGCGCGATGCCTCCTTGTCCGTCGAGACCGCGGCGCGCGAAGATGCCGGCCCTCAGGACATTCTCGCCGCGGCCCGGGCCGACTATGCGCGTCTTGCCGGCGCGCTCTACGAAGTGGGCCGTTACGGTGCCGTGATCAGCATACGCGTCGATGGGCGTGAGGCGGCGGAGATCTCTCCGCTGTCGGAGCCGGCACGGGTCGGCCGGATCGTCATCCGCGTGCAACCCGGCCCTCTCTTCACGTTTTCGAGGGCCGAAGTCGCCCCGCTGGCCCCCGGCACCCAATTGCCCGAGGGCTACCGGCAGGGTGCGCCCGCCTTCAGCGGCGCCGTGCAGGACGCGGCCGAGGCCGGGGCGGGGCGTTGGCGCGGGCTTGGCCACGCCAAGGTCGAGATCGCCGACCAGCGCGTCACCGCCGATCACCGGGGGGCCCGGCTGTCTTCCGAAATCGTGCTTGCGCCGGGCCCGCGCCTGCGCTTCGGCAAGCTGCGGATCATGAGTGACTCTGCCGTGCGCCCCGAACGGCTTCGCGCCATCGCCGGCCTGCCCGCGGGGCAGGTCTACTCGCCCGCCGAGGTCGAGATGGCCAGCCGCCGCCTGCGCCGAACGGGCGCCTTCACCTCCGTCGTGCTCGAGGACGCGGACGATATCGGCCCCGGCGACCGGCTCGATGTCGAGGCAACCCTCACCGACGCCAAGCCGCGCCGCTTCGGTTTCGGGGCCGAGCTTTCCTCGCTGGAGGGGCTCACGCTCAGCGGGTTCTGGCTGCACCGCAACCTCATGGGCGGCGCGGAGCGCCTGAGGATCGAGGGCGAGATCGGGGGCATCGGCGGCGACTCGGGCGGGATCGACTACTCTCTCTCGACCCGTTTCGAACGCCCCGCCACCTTCACCCCCGATACCGACCTCTTCCTGGAGGCACGGGCGCAGGAGCTCGACGAGCCCGATTACCGCGAACGCAGCCTGCGCCTCGGGGGCGGTCTTTCGCACATATTTTCCGACGATCTGACCGGCGAGGCCGGGCTGGCCTACCAGCTGTCCGACATCGACGATGACCTCGGCTCTCGCCGCCTGGAGCACCTGCTGCTGCCCGCGCGCCTGACCTATGACACCCGCGATGACCCGCTGGATGCGACGGGCGGCGTCTTTTACGACCTTGACGCGACGCCGTTTGCGGGCCTCGACACCGACAGCCTCGGCGCGAGGCTCCATTTCGACGCGCGTACCTATTGGGCGTTCGGGCGCAACGACAGGATTGTGCTGGCAACGCGAGGACAGCTTGCCACCGTGGCAGGGGCCGGGCTGGCCGAGGTGCCGCCGGACATGTTGTTCTTTTCCGGCGGCGCGGGCACGGTCCGCGGCCAACCCTACCAGTCGCTCGGCGTTGACCTCGGTGGCGGCAGAAAGATCGGCGGCCGCTCCTTCGCCGCCGCATCCATGGAGTTGCGGGCCAAGCTGCGCGATGCGTGGTCCGTCGTCGGGTTCGCCGACGCCGGCTTTGTCGGATCGGACAGTTGGTGGGGCAATCCAAGCGACACTCATTACGGTGCCGGGCTCGGCGTGCGCTACGATACCGGGCTCGGCCCGATCCGCGTCGACCTTGCAACGCCGCTCGACAGCGACGCGGGCGAGGATTTCGAGCTGTATATCGGTATCGGACAGGCCTTTTGATGCGCTGTTTACATCTCATAATCCTTTGCGCGGTCATCGCCCTGCCCGCCGCGGCGCAGGATCAGCCCGGCAACGGCAAGACCTTCCTCGAAGGGCTGATCGAGGACGCGCTTTCGGCCGATGCACGCACCGTGACCGTCACGGGTTTCGAGGGCGCGCTGTCGTCGAACGCCACGCTGGAGCGGATGACGATCGCCGACGCGCGAGGGGTATGGCTCACGCTGGAGGATGCCTCTCTCGTCTGGTCACGCACCGCCCTGTTGCAGGGGCGGCTGGACGTGGAGGAACTGACGGCCGCCTCGATCGACCTGGCCCGGCTACCGGAGGGCGAAGAACGCCTGACGCCGGAACGCGCCGAGGCCAAGCCCTTTGCCCTGCCCGATCTGCCCGTCGCCGTCTCGATCGGTACGCTTCGCGCGGAGCGCGTGCGGCTCGGCCCGCAGGTTCTGGGCGAGGAGGCCGTGCTCCGTGTCGAAAGCAGCCTCGAGTTGTCGGGCGGCACTGCCGACGCGGCACTGGATATCCGCCGTGTCGGACGGGCTGACCGTATCACCCTCGACGCCGCCTTCTCGAACGAAAGCCGCCGGTTGGGCATCGACCTCGACTTCGACGAGGCCGAGGGCGGGCTCGTGTCGCATCTGCTGCGCGTGCCGGGACGGCCCGCTCTGCGGTTGCAGGTCACCGGCGATGCGCCGCTGTCGGAATTCGAAGCACGTGTCGCGCTTTCCTCCGACGGGGAGCGCCGCCTTGCCGGTCCGGTCCGGATCGAAGCCGCGGAGGCGCCGGGCGGCACCCGTTTCTCTGCGGATCTCGCCGGCGACCTGAGCCCGCTCTTCGGGCCCGATCTGCACCCGTTTTTCGGGCGGACGTCGAGGCTGCGCCTGGCGGGGCTGCGCGCGGGAGACGGCCGGCTGACCGTTGAAGAGATGCTGCTCAGGACAGGGGCAATGGAAATCGCGGGCTCTTTCGCGATCGCCCCGGACGGTCTGCCGGAGCGGATCGACGTGGACGGCCGGATCGGGAACAACGGGCGTTTGCGCCTTCCAGTGGCAGCACCGGTAACGCATGTCCGCCGTGCGACCGTTTCCGTCGACTACGACGCGGCACGGGGTGACACGTGGCAGGCCGCCGCGAACGTTGCCGGGCTGGAAAGCGGTGCCCTGACCGTTCGAGAGGCCGAAATCGACGGAACGGGAAAGATCACCCGGGGGGACGGGGCAACGGTAAGCGGCGAAATCTCTTTCGGTGCCGAAGGCGTCGGCCACGGGGATCCGGCGCTGGATCGCGCGATAGGTGACGCGCAGCGTGGACGTGCGGCGGTATCGTGGGGACGCGGCGGCGCCTTGCGGGTTGAACGGCTCGATATCACCGGTGGCGATGTCTCGCTGTCGGCGCGGGGCATCATCGAGGGCGTCGCGGACGGGTTCCCGGTTGAGGGCCGTGCCGTCCTGCGCAGCGCGGATCTGGGCCGTTTCGCGCCTCTGGCGCGCCGGGATCTGGGCGGAACCGCCAACGCGGCCATCGAAGGTCGCGGCACACTGCTGGGCGGGGCGTTCGATGTCGTGGTCGCGGCCTCCACGACCGATTTGCGCACGGGCGTGTCCCGGCTCGACCCCTTGCTCACCGGGCGCAGCACGCTCGACATCGCCGCCGCGCGCGACCAGGCGGGCACCAGGCTGGACCGGTTCTCGATACGCAACGGTTCGGTTTCTGCCGACGCGGCGGGTCGGCTGGACGCACAGGCCGGGATGTTGGCATTGACGGCAGAAGTATCCGATCTGTCACTTGCCGAGCCACGTCTCCAAGGACCCGGCAAGATCGACACGCGCCTCGGGTGGGAGGCCGGTGGCCCCCTGGTCGTGTCACGCCTGCACGCGGAGGCAGTTGGCGCCAGCCTCGACGCCAGCGGCACGGTGCTCGTCAGCGATGCGGATCTGCCGGCACAAGGAAAGCTCACGCTCAAGGCCGGGGACCTGTCCCGCCTGTCGGCGCTCACCGGGCAGCAGCTGGCGGGGCAGATCGACCTTGAGGCCGAAGGCGCGGGGGCGCTCCGTGGTCGGCGGCTCGATGCACGGCTATCACTTGAGGGTGCCGGGGTGCGTACCGGGATGGCGCAGCTCGACAAGGTGATCGCGGGCGATATCACCTTCGACGCCGATCTCGCCTACGGTGACGGCCTGCCATCGGTGAACAAGCTCGCGCTGGTCACGCCCCGCCTGAGCGCGAAGGCATCCAACGACTCGCCGGGCGCGCCAGTCGAGCTGAGCGCACGGCTTTCCGATCTCGCGGTTGTCGCCCCCGGCTTCGACGGGCCCGCCCAGGTCAACGGCACGGTGCGCTTTGCCAAAGACGCGCGACAGGCGGCAGACGTTGACCTTGGGTTCGCGGGGCCGGGCGAAACGTCGGCCCGGATAACGGGGGAAATCCGCGATGCCGGCAGAACGCTTGATCTGGGGATCACCGGCCAGGCGCAACTCGCGCTGGCAAACGGGTTCATCGCCCCGCGTTCCGTCAGCGGCCCCGTGCGGTTCGACCTGCGCGTGCAGGGCGCGCCGCGGCTGTCCTCCTTGTCCGGAACCATCGGCACGAACGGCGCGCGCGCCGCGTTGCCGGCCTTGAAAACCGCGCTGACCGATCTGGGCGGCGAACTCAGGCTGGATGCCGGAGAGGCGCGCCTGAACATTACCGGAAACGCCGGCAAGGGCGGCGGTTTTCGGCTGCAGGGACCGATCTCGCTGTCAGCCCCCTACACTGCCGCGCTCGCGCTGGATCTGTCAGAACTTGGCATCCACGATCCCTCGCTTTACGAAACCGAGGCGAGCGGGCGCGTCACAGTGGACGGGCCGCTGACAGGCGGGGCCCGGATCGCGGGCGCGGTAACGCTCGGCCGGACCGAGCTGCGCGTTCCCTCGGCAGCGCCCGGCGGGCCGGGAATGCTGGGGGGCATCCGCCACGTGGCGGAACCCGCCGCGGTCCGCCGCACGCGGGAACGGGCCGGGCTGATCCAGACCGCGAAACGTGGCGCGACCGTGAGCTTCCCACTGGACCTGCGCATCAACGCGCCGAATCGGATTTTCGTGCGCGGCCGCGGGCTCGACGCGGAACTCGGCGGTCAACTGCGGCTCGGCGGCACAACGGCAGACGTCAACGCAAGCGGCGTGTTCAACCTGATCCGGGGCCGGATCGACGTGCTGACCAAGCGGCTCGACCTGACCGAGGGAATCGTCGACCTGCGCGGCGCGCTCGATCCCTATCTGCGTTTCGTGGCACGAACCGAAACCGACGAGTTGTCGGTAAATGTCGTACTGGAGGGGCCGGCCAGCGCACCCGAGGTGCGCTTCACCTCCAGCCCCGATTTGCCGCAGGAAGAGATCCTTGCCCAATTGCTGTTCGGACGCAGTTTCGACAGGATGTCGGCCTTTCAGGCGGCCCAACTCGTGAGCGCGGCGGCAACGCTGTCCGGCAGCGGCGGCGTTGGTTTCACCGGCCGGCTGCGTGACACTTTCGGGCTGAGCGACTTCGACGTGACCTCGACCGACGGGGGGGCGACGCGCTTCACCGCCGGAGCGTATATTTCGGAGAATATCTATTCAGAGGTGTCCGCCGACAGCGAGGGTAACAACCAGATCAATCTCAACCTCGATCTGAGCCGTTCGCTCACCGTAAAGGGCAAGGCCAGCAACGACGGGGACACCGGGATCGGCATCTTCTTTGAAAAGGACTACTGAGCCGGCGGCACCGCAGCCCCGTCCGCGCCGTGGGCACGGCCCGCCGCGCGCACGTCATCGGCGATGCGGCGCAGGTGGGAATCCAGCGGGCTGCTGCTGCGCCAGATCATCCCGACACGCCGGACGGGCTGCGGCCCGACGAATCGCGCCAGCGCCACGTCGGCCGACCGCGTTTCGACCGGAACGGCCATTTCCGGGATAAGCGTCACACCCATCCCGGCGCCAACCATCTGCACCAGCGTCGCGAGAGAGCTTGCATCCAGCCCCTCGCGTGACAGGGCGGACCGAATGTTGCAAAACGACAGCGCCTGATCGCGGAAACAATGGCCCTCCTCCAGCAGCAACAGCCGCATCTCGCGCAGGGTGTTTGCGTCCGGCACGGGTTTGTCGGCGTCCCCCGCCGGCCGAACCAGCACGAAACTTTCCTCGAACAGCATCTCCTCGGTCAGCGCCTTTTCCGATACCGGCAGCGCCACGATGGCCGCATCGAGCCGGCCGTCGCGCAGTTCCTGTATCAACCGTTCGGTGAGCGTTTCGCGGACATGAATGTCCAACCCCGGATGCGAGGCCGACAGCGCCGCGATCACGCGGGGCAGAAGGTAAGGCCCGATCGTCGGTATGACACCAAGACGCAAACGCCCCGCCAGCCGATCCCCGCCGGCGCGCGCGATGTCGCCCAGCTCATCCACGGCGCCGAGGATGCCGTGCACGCGCGATGCCACCTCCACCCCGACCGCGGTGAGGCGCACATGCCGCGCGCCCCGCTCGAAAAGCGCTGCGCCGAGTTCCTCCTCCATTTCCCTGATCTTCACCGACAAAGCCGGTTGCGAGATCGCGCAGGCCGCGGCCGCGCGGCCGAAATGGCCGTGCCTTGCGAGGGACTCGAAATATCTCAGCTGCTTGAGACTGATATTTGTCATAATTTTTTATTATCACTACCATCCAAAAATTCAACTTAAAGCAATTACCGGTCCTTGTTAGAATGATTCCACAATGATTGCGAATACGGCATGCTGCAGGTCTTGCAGCGGGCTATAGATGGTTGTGCGGTCACCTGCCGTTGCTTACCTGACGCCGGGGACGAATACACGGGCGGGCGCGGCGTGCGGCCGGGTCCGCGAAGCAAGCCACCAAGGAGAGAGCTATGGACGGAAACGACATGAAGACTTCGGGAAAGTGCCCCGTGATGCACGGCGGACTGACCCATACGGGCATCGACAACATGGACTGGTGGCCCAATTCGCTGAACCTCGACATCCTGCACCAGCACGACACCAAGACCGATCCTATGGGACCGGGCTTTGACTACCGCGAGGAACTCAAGAAACTGGATGTCGAGGCACTCAAGAAAGACCTCGTCGATTTCATGACCGACAGCCAGGACTGGTGGCCGGCCGACTGGGGCCATTACGGCGGCCTCATGATCCGGATGGCATGGCACGCTGCGGGCACCTACCGGTTGGCGGACGGCCGCGGCGGCGGCGGCACGGGCAACCAGCGCTTCGCGCCGATCAACTCCTGGCCCGACAACGGCAACCTCGACAAGGCACGGCGCCTGCTCTGGCCCATCAAGAAGAAGTACGGCAACAAGGTCAGCTGGGCGGACCTGTTCATCCTCGCCGGCAACGTTGCCTACGAATCGATGGGCTTCAAGACATTCGGCTTTTCCTTCGGTCGCGAGGATATCTGGCACCCCGAGAAGGATACCTACTGGGGCGCCGAGAAAGAGTGGCTGGCCCCTTCCGACACCCGCTACGACAACGTCGAGAACCCCGCGACGATGGAAAACCCGCTCGCGGCGGTGCAGATGGGCCTGATCTACGTCAACCCCGAGGGCGTGAATGGCGAGCCCGACCCGCTCAAGACCGCCGAGCAGGTGCGCGAAACCTTTGCCCGTATGGCAATGAACGACGAGGAAACCGTGGCCCTGACGGCCGGCGGCCACACCGTCGGCAAGACCCACGGCAACGGCGACGCCGCCAATGTCGGCCCAGAGCCCGAGGCGGCAGACGTCGAGGAGCAGGGACTTGGCTGGATGAACCACACCACGCGCGGCGTTGGCCGCGACGCCGTGACGAGCGGCATCGAGGGCGCGTGGACGACCAACCCGACCAAGTGGGACAACGGCTATTTCCACATGCTGCTGAACCACGAATGGGAGCTCAAGAAGAGCCCCGCGGGCGCATGGCAGTGGGAACCCGTCGACATCAAGGACGAGGACAAGCCCGTCGACCCCGAGGACCCGTCCGTCCGCCGGACGCCCATCATGACGGACGCCGACATGGCGATGAAGATGGACCCCGAGTACCGCAAGATCTCCGAGCGGTTCTACAACAACCCCGAGGAGCTGGACGACGCGTTCGCGCGGGCATGGTTCAAGCTCACGCACCGCGACATGGGCCCCAAGGCACGCTATGTCGGCCCCGAAGTGCCCAAGGAGGACCTGATCTGGCAAGATCCCGTCCCGCAAGGCCCCACCGGGTATGACATCGGCGCGGTCAAGCGGAAAATCGCGGAAAGCGGGCTGTCGCTGTCTGAGATGGTCGCCACGGCGTGGGACAGCGCCCGAACGTTCCGCCAGTCGGACATGCGTGGCGGTGCCAATGGTGCGCGCATCCGTCTCGCGCCACAAAAGGACTGGGAAGGCAACGAGCCCGAGCGGCTGCAGAAGGTGCTTTCCGTGCTCGAACCGATCGCCGCCGAGACCGGCGCCAGCGTGGCCGACGTGATCGTGCTGGCCGGGAATGTCGGCATCGAGCAGGCGGCACGCGCCGCGGGCTTCGACGTCGACGTGCCGTTCGAGCCCGGCCGCGGCGACGCCACGGACGAGATGACCGACGCGGAATCCTTCGAGCCGCTGGAACCCGTGGCAGACGGCTACCGCAACTGGCAGAAAAAGGACTATGTCGTGCAGCCGGAGGAGCTGTTGCTCGACCGGACGCAGCTTCTGGGGCTTTCCGCGCCCGAGATGACGGTCCTGCTGGGCGGGATGCGTGTGCTTGGCACCAACCATGGCGGCACCAAGCACGGTGTGCTGACCGATAACGAAGGTGCCCTGACCACGGATTTCTTCGTCAACCTCACCGACATGGCCAACAAGTGGGTGCCGGCAGGTGACGGAACCTATGAAATCCGCGACCGCGCCACCGACGCGGTCAAGTGGACGGCCACGCGCGTGGACCTGGTATTCGGCTCGAACTCGATCCTGCGGGCCTATTCGGAACTCTACGCACAGGACGACAGCCACGAGAAATTCGTAAAGGACTTCGTGGCAGCCTGGACCAAGGTGATGAACGCCGACCGCTTCGACATCGCCTGATCGTCGGAGCTCCAAAAAAACATGCGCGGCCGGGACATCCCGGCCGCGCCTTGCATTTTTCGGGGTCGGCGGGTTGAGTCAGCCGCGCCGGTGAACCACGCCAAGGACGGCCAAAGGTAAACACCGGTGGTCCATCCGCTCACCCGCGGCGCGGGGCCATCCCCTAACCCATCCGCAGCGTGACCTTGCCCACCGCCTGCCCGCTTTCCAGGAAGCTATGCGCGTGGCCCGCATCCTCCATCGCGAACGTTTCCGCGTGGTGGACCTGCAGCTTGCCGGCCTCGGCCAGCGCCAGCGCCTCGCGCACGATCGCCGCCTGCGCGCGCAGCGGCCCTTCCAGACCCAGCCACATCGGCGTCAGCATCATCACGTTGAGGATGTCGAGATTCATGTTGTAGGCGGTCATGTCCTCGTCGTCGGGCGCGATCCCCATCAGCGTGACAACCCGGCCGTAGGGCGCCATCGCAGCATAGCTCCGCGTCATCGCCGCCTCACCCACATTGTCCAGCGCCACGGCCAGCCCGCCCGACCAGTCCCGCGCGGCCTCCGCGAAATCCGTCTCGCGGTAATTGATCGCCAGCTCCGCGCCCAGGTCCTCGGCCAGCCGCGCCTTCTCCGGCCCGCTCACCGTCGTGGCCACCCGCGCCCCGCGCAAGGCGGCCAGCTGGATCGCCACATGCCCGGTGCCGCCCGCCCCGGCGTGGATCAGCACATGCTCGCCCTCGGCCAGCCGCGCCCGGTCATACAGCGCCTCCCAGCCGGTGATCGCCACCAGCGGCAGCGCGGCGGCGGTCAGGTCGTCCACGCCCTCCGGCACCTTCGCCAGCTGCCATTCGGGCACCACCGCCGCCTCGGCATAGGTGCCCGGCGCCCCGCCGACCCCGCCATTGCAGAAAGCCACCCGGTCGCCCACGGCGACCTCCGTCACCTCGGCGCCCACCTCTTTGACCACGCCCATCCCGTCATGGCCCGGCACGAAAGGCCCCGCGTCGATATAGCCCCCCAGCTGGCGGAAGAACGTGTCAGCGGGGTTGAGCGCGGCAGCCTTGAGCTCCACCAGAACATCCCCCGGCCCGCCGGGCCAGGCCAGCGCGACATCCTGCAGTTTCATGACCTCCGGCCCGCCCCGGCCGGTGATGACGACAGCTTTGGTTTTCATCTCACGCCCTCACTCGGCCGGATGGGATGTCGCACCGGGGTGCTCGTTCGCGGGGTCGGGCCAGATCCCCTCGATCCGCACGTCGTTCTGCTCCAGCAGCGGG
>NZ_JBISDG010000050.1:0-22858 GCF_044472985.1 Roseovarius salis
CACCTCGGCCCCAAGCGCAACAAGCGTCTCGATCAGAACCGCCGTCTGGATCGTCATGTGAAGCGACCCCGCGATCCGCGCCCCCTTCAGCGGCTGCGAGCCGCCATACTCCTCGCGAAGCGCCATGAGACCCGGCATCTCCGTCTCCGCAATCTCGATCTCACGACGGCCAAAGGCCGAAAGCGTGATGTCGCGGATCGCGCAATCCTCGGGTGTGGGTGTCTCGGGTTTGTTCATGTCGTGTCTTTCCTTTCGAAATTCCGTTCGGTGGTCCGGCTCATTCGGCCGCGGCCGTGGCGCCGAAGGTGCGGGCCAGTTCGTCGGCGAGATCCGTCTTTTCCCACGAGAAACCGCCGTCATCCGCCGGCGCGCGCCCGAAATGGCCGTAGGCCGCGGTGCGCGCGTAGATCGGCCGCAGCAGGTCGAGATGCTCTCTTATGCCGCGCGGGGTGAGGCGGACCATCTCGCGCAGCGTGGCGGCGAGCTTGTCCTCGTCCACCCGGCCGGTGCCCAGCGTGTCAACGTAGATCGCCACCGGCTCTGGCACGCCGATGGCATAGGCCAGCTGGATCTGGCACTTGTCGGCCAGCCCCGCGGCCACGACGTTCTTGGCGAGGTAGCGAGAGACATAGGCGGCAGAGCGGTCGACCTTGGTGGGGTCCTTGCCCGAGAACGCGCCGCCGCCATGCGGGGCCGCGCCGCCATAGGTGTCGACGATGATCTTGCGGCCCGTCAGGCCGGCGTCCCCGTCCGGCCCGCCGATGACGAAATTGCCCGTCGGGTTGACGATGATCTTCTCCGCCGAGGGCAGCTCCCAGCCCTCTTCCTTGAAGCAGTCTGTGATGTAGGGTTCCACCATCTTGCGCACGTCGTCCTGGCTCAGCCCTTCGGCGTGCTGGGTGGACACCACCACCGTATCGATGCCCACCGGCTTGCCGCCGGCATATTTCAGCGTTACCTGGCTCTTGGCGTCGGGTCCGAAATTCGGCTGCTTGCCGGATTTGCGATCCTCGGCCATGTGGCGCAGGATTCGGTGCGCGAACTGGATCGGCGCCGGCATCAGCTCCTCGGTCTCGTTGCAGGCGTAGCCGAACATGATGCCCTGGTCGCCGGCACCTTCCTCGCCCTTGTCGCCCTCGTCGACACCCATGGCGATGTCGGCGGACTGGGCGTGCAGACGGCACACGATCTCGGCGTTCTTCCACGAAAATCCCGGCTGGTCATACCCTATGTCGCGGATCGCGTCGCGCGCGATCTGCTCGACGTCCTTGAGCACGTTTTCCGGTCCGCGCACCTCGCCGGCGATCGTGACATGGTCGGTCGTGGCCAGCGCTTCGCAGGCCACGCGGCATTCTGGATCTGTCGCGAGATAGGCATCCAGCACCGCGTCCGAGATCCGGTCACACACCTTGTCGGGATGTCCCTCCGACACCGATTCACTGGTGAAAAGCCATGTCTTGTCGCTCATCTCGTTCCTTTCTCCACGTTGGTGGGTTTGGTTGACTGTTGGCGAAGCGCACGGGCGTCATGCCGTCCTTCGCTGGGCGGGTTTGTCGGGGCGGTAGGCGAGGCTCGGGGCGAGCCACGCCTCCACCTCGGCGATGTTCATCCCCTTGCGCTCGGCGTAATCGGCCACCTGGTCCGGGCCGATGCGGCCGATGCCGAAATAGGCCGCGTCGGGGTGTGCAAAGTAGAGCCCCGAAACGGCCGCTGCCGGCCACATGGCGCAGGATTCCGTCAGCCGCACGCCGGTATGGGCCGTCGCGTCGAGCAGATCGAACAACGTGCGCTTCTCGGTGTGGTCGGGACAGGCCGGATAGCCCGGCGCAGGCCGGATGCCGCGGTATTGCTCGCGGATCAGCGCCGCGTTGTCCAGCGCCTCGTCCGGCGCATAGCCCCACAGGCTGCGGCGCACGCGGGCGTGCAGCGCCTCGGCAAAGGCTTCGGCCAGCCGGTCGCCCAGGGCCTGCACCATGATCGAGTCGTAGTCGTTGCCCTCGGCCTTCAGCCTCTCCGAGATGTCATGCACTTCCGGCCCGGTGGTGACGGCAAAGCCGCCCACCCAGTCCGGCGTGCCCTCGGGGGCTATGAAATCGGCCAGGCACATCTGGGCGCGGTCGCCCGTGCTGCTGCGCTGCTGGCGCAGCTGGGGCATCCGTGCGCGCAGGGTTGTGCGCTCCTCGTCCTCCCAGACGAGGATATCGTCGCCGCGGGCATTGGCGGGCCACAGCCCGACCACCCCGCGCGGGGTGAACCAGCCCTCGGCCTCGATCCGGTCGAGCATCTTGGTGGCGTTGTCAAAAAGCTCTCGCGCCGTTTCTCCCTTGTCGGGATCGTCGAGGATGGCGGGGAACTTGCCCTTCATCTCCCAGGTTGAAAAGAACGGCGTCCAGTCGATGTAGTCGCGCAGCGCGGCCACGTCGGTGTCGTCGATTACCGTGAGCCCCGGGGTCTGCGGCGCGGGGGGCGAATAGGTCTGCCACCCACCATCGAAGGCTGCGGCGCGCGCCTGCGCCAGCGGCGCGGTGGGGCGGTCGCCCGTGCGGTTGTCACCGGCGCGCATCTTGTCCTGGTCGCCCGCAATCGCGGTCAGGTAGTCCGGCGCGGCGGTTTTCGACAGCAGTTTCGAGACCACGCCGACGGCCTTGGACGCATCGTCGACATGGATCACACCGTTGTCGTATTCCGGGGCGATCTTGAGCGCGGTGTGCTTTTTCGACGTGGTCGCCCCGCCGATGAGCAGCGGCACGTCGAACCCTTGCCGCTTCATCTCGGCGGCGACTTCTACCATGCGGTCGAGCGACGGGGTGATAAGGCCCGACAGTCCGATCACGTCCGCCTTTTCGCGCCTGGCTGCCTCCAGGATGTCCTCGGTGGGCACCATCACGCCCAGGTCGACGACGTCGTAGTTGTTGCACTGCAGCACGACGCCCACGATGTTCTTGCCGATGTCGTGCACGTCGCCCTTGACCGTGGCCATGATCACCTTGCCCTTGGCCGAGGTGTCGCCGGCCAGCCGCTTCTCCTCCTCCATGTAGGGCAGCAGGTGGGCCACGGCCGTTTTCATCACGCGGGCGGATTTCACCACCTGCGGCAGGAACATCTTGCCCTCGCCGAACAGGTCGCCGACCACGTTCATGCCGTCCATCAGCGGCCCCTCGATCACGTCGAGCGGTTTCTCGGCGCGCTGGCGGCATTCCTCGGTGTCGTCCACCACGAAATCGGTGATCCCGTGGACCAGCGCATGTTCCAGCCGCTTCTCGACCGGCTGCTCGCGCCATTTCGGGTCTTCCTTCTTCGAGGCTTCCCCCGACCCCTTGTATTTGTCGGCAATCTCCAGCAGGCGTTCGGTCGCGTCATCGCGGCGGTTGAGCAGCACGTCCTCGACCCGCTCGCGCAGCTCGTCGGGGATGTCGTCATAGACGGTGATCTGGCCCGCGTTCACGATGCCCATGTCCATGCCCAGCGGGATCGCGTGATACAGGAAGGCGGAGTGCATCGCCTCGCGCACGGCATTGTTGCCGCGGAAGCTGAAAGAGACGTTCGACAGCCCGCCGGAGACGTGGGTGTCCGGCATTTCCTGCCTGATCATCCGCGTGGCCTCGAAAAAGGCGTTGGCATAGTCGTTGTGCTCCTCGATGCCGGTGGCCACGGCAAAAATGTTGGGGTCGAAGATGATGTCCCACGGCTCGAACCCGGCCTTTCCGGTCAACAGCTCGTAGGAGCGTTTGCATATGTCGAACTTGTGCTGCGCCGTCTCGGCCTGGCCGTCCTCGTCGAAGGCCATGACAACCACCGCCGCCCCGTAGCGGCGAATGGTGCGCGCCTGACGCAGGAACTCCTCCTCGCCCTCCTTCAGCGATATCGAGTTGACCACGGCGCGGCCCTGCACGCATTTCAGCCCGGCCTCGATGACCTCGAACTTGGAGCTGTCGATCATGACCGGCACCCGGCTGATGTCGGGCTCCGAGGCGATGAGGTTGAGGAAGGTCTTCATCGCCTCCTCGGAATCCAGCAGGCCCTCGTCCATGTTCACGTCGATGATCTGGGCGCCGTTTTCCACCTGCTGGCGGGCCACGTCCAGCGCGGTGGGATAGTCGCCCTCCATGATCAGCTTCTTGAAACGGGCCGAGCCGGTGACGTTCGTACGCTCGCCGATGTTGATGAAACTGGAAATCGCCGTGGTCATGCCGCGCCCTCCTGCGTGTCCGCGCCCCGGGCCTCGAATATTTCCAGCCCGCTCAGGCGCATGTGCCGAACCTTTTGGGGAATCTTGCGGGGCGCCTTGCCCTCCACCGCGTTCGCGATGGCGCGGATATGGTCGGGCGTCGTGCCGCAGCAGCCGCCCACGATGTTGACCAGCCCCGCCTCGGCCCATTCCTCCAGATGCGCGGCCGTTTCCTCTGGCGTCTCGTCGTATCCGCCCATCTCGTTGGGCAGCCCGGCGTTGGGATAGGCGCTGACGCGGGTATCCGCGACCTCGGCCAGGGTGCGCACATGGGGGCGCATCTCTCCCGCGCCGAGCGCGCAGTTGAGCCCGATGGAAAAGGGCTGCGCGTGGCTCATCGAGACCCAGAACGCCTCGGGCGTCTGGCCCGTCAGCGTGCGCCCCGACCGGTCGGTGATCGTGCCCGAGATCATCAGGGGCGGCACGGTGAGCCCCTCGTCGCGCAAGGAGTCGATGGCAAACAAGGCGGCCTTGGCGTTCAACGTGTCGAAGATCGTCTCGATCAGCAGCAGGTCGCAACCCGCCTCGATCAGGGCGCGGGCCGCCTCGCCATAGGCGTTGGCGAGGTCATCGAAGGTGACGGCGCGAAAGCCGGGGTCGTTCACGTCGGGGCTGATGCTGGCGGTCTGGTTGGTTGGCCCGATGCCACCGGCAACCCAGCGGGGCCGTTCGGGCGTCGACGCCGCGTCGGCCGCCTCGCGCGCCAGCCGCACGGACTCGGCGTTCATTTCGGCCACGAGGTCGGTCATGTCGTAATCGGCCTGCGAAATGGCGTTGGCGCCGAATGTGTTCGTGCACAGGATGTCGGCCCCGGCCTCAAGGAAATCGGCATGGATGCGCCGGATCATGTCTGGCCGGGTCAGGCTGAGCAACTCGTTGTTGCCGCCAACGTCGCACGGATGATCCCTGAACCGCTCGCCGCGATAGGTGGCCTCGTCGGGTTTTTCCTGCTGGATCATCGTTCCCATCGCCCCGTCGAGCACGAGGATGCGGTGGGCGGCGTGATCTTTGATGTCTTGGGTTTGGCTCATGGTTGTTCCTCAGGCGGCGTTCTCTGCCGGAATGTCCGGGGTCAGGCCCAGCGTGCGGCACACCGCGAGACTGACCTTGGATTGGTTCAGCGTGTAGAAATGGAATTCGGTTATGCCGGCCTCCAACAGTCGGCGGCACTGCTCCGCCGCGACTCCGGTGGCCACCATAGCGCGTGTCTCGGGGGCATTGTCCAGCCCGTCGAACATCTGCGACAGCCATCCCGGTATCGAGGCGCCGCAGCCTTCCGAGAAGCGCCGCAGGCTGGCGAAATTCGCCACGGGCATTATGCCGGGCACGATGGGCGCATCGATGCCGGCGGCGCGGGCCCGGTCGACGAAGCGAAGGATCGTGTCGGTATCGAATGTGTATTGCGTGATCGCCCGCGCCGCGCCGTTGTCCAGCTTGCGCTTGAGATGGTCAAGGTCGGACTCGGCGCTCGCGGCTTCGGGGTGTATCTCGGGGTAGGCCGCCACGGAAATGTCGAAATCCCCCGCCCGGCGCAGGGCGGCCACCAGCTCGGCGGCGTCCTGGTAGCCGTCGGAGGGTACGGTTTCGCCATCGGGCAGATCGCCGCGCAGGGCGACGATCCTGCGGATGCCCTTGGCCCACAGCGCCTCGGCCTGCCGGTCGATTTCGCCACGGCTCGCCCCCACGCAGGTCAGGTGATGGGCCACGGGCCGCCCGGTGCGGTTGCGGATCGCCTCGACCATCCGGGCGGTGCGGTCGCGCGTCGTGCCGCCGGCGCCATAGGTCACCGAGAAGTAAGCCGGGTCCGAGGCATCGAGTTGCGCCACCGTGTCCATCAGGCGGGCGACGCCGGCCTCGGTCTTCGGCGGAAAGAGTTCGAAGGAAATCGACAGATCGTCGGACATACCTGTCATGTACCGTTCTCCATCTCGGTGATCGGATGCGGGATTGGCAGGGCAGGGCGCAGTGCGCCCCGCCCTGTCGCTCAATGCCGGGCAGGCTTGCGGAATTGCTGGATGCCCCAGGCAAGGTGGCCGTCATCCGCCGCCTTGACCCAGTTCTGCAGGCCCACCGCCATCTTGTCGAGGTACTCGGCCGAGCATCCCTTTTCGCGCAGCGCGTCGTAGTGCGCGAGCAGCTCTTCCCTGACCCGGGCGTAATGTGCCCGCAGGTCGGCCACGGCATCTTCCTGCTGCACCGTCTCGAAGCCCAGCGCCTCTGCCGCCTCGCGGTAGAACCGGGGCGAGCCGAGGCTGTTGAGCTGGAGCCGGTCATAGACGGGCTGAAGAACGCCATCCGGCACGTCATCGGCTTGCATCGGGTCGGTGAAGATCAGGTGCCCCCCGGGCTTGAGGACGCGCCATGCCTCGGCCAGCACCTTGTCGCGCTGGTCGGAATGCAGGAAGGCATCCTGGCTCCAGACCACGTCGAAGCTCTCGTCGTCCTCGGGGACGTCCTCGAACACGCCGTGGCGAATGCCGATCTTGCCTGTCAGCCGCGCGGCCCGGACCTTGCCGAGGTTGTACTCGTTCTGTGTCTCGGAAATGTTGAGGCAGACGGCCTCGCAGCCGGTCTTGCGCACGAGGGTGCGCATTGCACCGCCGTATCCCGCGCCAAGGTCGAGAACGCGCGTGCCCTGCGAAAGCTCGGGCAGCGCCGAGATCATCGCGTCGATGGACAGGTCGCTGGCCTTGCGGATGTCCGGCGTGCCGCCGTAACGCCCGATGTGCAGGTCCTCGCCCCCCCAGATCGTCGAGTAGAACGTGTCGGCGTCGTCGCTGTCGTAATAGTCCTCGGTGATGTCCCGGATATCGGTCTCGTCCGACTGGGCGCCGCCACCCCACCTTGCCTCGTGCAGCGCCGATTTCTCGGCCACGTGGATGAAGAAGTCGGGATCATCCTCGGAGTACGTTTCCTGGAAATCGCCGTAGGTGCGCACCCGCTCGAATCCGGCCTCGCGGAACAGACGGCGCATGTAATCCTTGCGGATCGGGCAGAGGTTCAGCGTGTAGCTCGCGCCGTCGGGGAACGAATAGCGCATCCGGCACAGGCCCTCGTCGACGTGCTCGGGCTCGGCCGAAACCTTGTCGCCGCAATAGTAATACTTGTGCTTGCTCGAGAACCCGTGGTCGAGCATGGCGTCGTAGTTGCGCTGGTCGAGGATCAGGATGCCGTCATGCTTGAGCGCGGCGTAGAACTCTGCCAGCGCGCGCCGGCGGTCCTTCTCCTCGTAAAGATGGGTAAAGGAATTGCCGAGGCAGATGATGGCGTCGTACTTGCCGTGGATGTCACGGTTGAGCCAGCGCCAGTCCGCCTGTGCCGTCTTCAGGATCAGGCCCCGCCGCGAGCCGTTCTCGAACGCCTTGGCGACCATCGCGGCCGAGCCGTCTGCGGCCGTCACGTCGAAGCCCGCCTGCGTCAGCCGGACCGAGTGGAACCCCGTGCCGCATGCAACGTCGAGTACGCGTTCCTTGCCGCGGGCCTTGAGTATGTCGATGAAGAACTGGCCCTCGCTCTCGGCCCGGCCGCTCCAGTCGATCAGCTCGTCCCACTTGTCCACGAAGGTGGTGACGTATTCCTTGCGGTAATGATCGGTTTCGCGGTCTGCCAGCGGATCGTTGCTGTAGGCCTGGCGGGTCATCGTCAATTCGGCGTTACCGGCGGGTTGCTGTGTCATGTCGCTCTCTCCGCTTGCTGGATGACGGCGGCCCGATCCGGGCATGCTCTTGGGCATCCCCCGGTCCGCGTTGCAGAACACGCACCGGAGCCGTCATGCACATTGTTTCCGTTTTTCGCTCTGCACGCGGGGCTCCGGTGCAAAGTCTTCAAGCTCTTGGTCGGCGGGCACGATTGGCGCTGCCGAGACGCCGGGATGTTTCTTGTCTCTAAGTTTTTTAGCCCAGCTATGAACTGCCACTGTTATCTTAGGCAAATTACGACTCTTCAAGTTCTGTATGCGACTTTTTCGGAATTTTGGGAATTTCGTATGGCAAACTGTTCATGTCGCACAAAAAATCATCGGCGGAGAGTCACCCGGCTCCGCCCGTCGGTACGACCTTGGCGGGCATTTCGTTGTAAAAATGCCACTCCAAAGGGTGCGCGGAATCGATTGACGGGCGAAGTTTCTGCTGCGGCCGCGGGGCGCCCCGGAATGCGGGCCAGTGATATGAAGGCTGCCTGATAAGACAGGTGCCGCGGCGGCCGCGGTCGCCGCGGCCGACGGTTCGTCAATTCATGGGGAAAGTGGCCAGGGGAGGCGGGATCGCCGCCGTCCCGCGGCAAGGCAGAGTGCCTTTCGCGCGGCGCGGGCGTGCGGCACCATGCAGCCCCGATTCGCGGGGTGGCGTGCCGTTAGGGGCCAAGGCCCGGCCTTTCAGCCGGGCCTTGCCGTCGTCAGTAGCGGTTCGCGATCGGCAGCTCTTCGGCGGGGAACAGGCTGATGACTTCGCAACCCGTTTCCGTGACCACGACCTCTTCCTCGATCCGCGCGGCCGAATAGCCGTCGGCGGCGGGGCAATAGGTTTCCAGCGCGAACACCATGCCCGTCTTGATCTCCATCGGATGATCGAGCGACACGGCACGGCTGATGATCGGGCGTTCATGCAACGCAAGCCCGAGGCCGTGCCCGAATTGCAGGCCGAAGGCCGCGTCCTCGTTCGGGAAGCCAAGGCTTTCCGCCGTCGGCCAGACCTCGGCGACCTTGTCGGTGGTCACGCCGGGCTTGATCATCGCGATGGAGGCGTCGATCCATTCGCGCGCCTTGACATAGGCATCGTGCTGCGCTGGCGTCGCCCTCCCGACGTTGAAGGTCCGGTAGTAGCAGGTCCGGTAGCCTTGGTAGGACTGCAGGATGTCGAAAAATGCCTGGTCGCCGGGCCGGATCAGACGGTCGGTGAAGTTGTGCGGATGCGGGTTGCACCGCTCACCCGAAATGGCGTTGATCGCCTCGACATCGTCCGACCCCATCTCGTAGAGCATCTTGTTCGACAGCGCGACGATATCGTTCTCGCGCACGCCCGGCTTCAGTTCCTCGTAGATCATGTGGTAGACGCCGTCGACCATGCTGGCGGCCTGCGTCAGCAACTGGATTTCGTCCCAGTTCTTGATCTCGCGCGCGGCCAGCATGATCTGCTGGCCGTCCACGACCTTGATGCCTTCTTCCTGCAGGGCGTGGAACATCGCGGTTTCGGCGTAATCGACGCCCACCGGCATGTCGGCCATGCCCGCGTCCTTGATCAGCTCGGCGATCATCTTGGCGTATTTGCGCATCAGGCCGAATTCGGGCGGGATCGTCCCGCGCATGCCGACGACCCCGGCGAGGCAGTGATCGGGCTCCAGCCAGTCCGAGTACTTCTGGTGGTGCACGGCGGCCGAGCCGAAATCCCAGACATAGGGAGAATCGTCGCCTGTCAGCAGGCAGAAGCGGCACATCTTGTCACGCTCCCATTCGCCGATCTTGGTGGCCGAGACGTAGCGAATGTTGTTGACGTCGAACAGCAGCAGTGAACCGGCGTTGGACGCCTTGAGAGACTGCCGCGTGCGCGCAAGACGGTAGCGGCGCAGACGGTCATGGTCGATCCGGCGTTCGAAGTCGACGGACATGTGGCCCGCCGACGGCAGCTTGGCCTCCCACTGCCAGTTCGGTTCGAGATCCTGCGGCGTGAGCATATTGGGCATCAATGCGCGTGACATGTTTTTCTCCTTTGGGCGATCCTGCCGCCCGATGCTTTTACGTGAATTTCGCGAAGGGGCGCGGCGCTACTGGATGCACCAGCCACCGTCGATGTGGATCATCTGGCCGGTCATGTAGTCGCTGTCGGAACTGGCCAGGAACGCGGCCGTTCCCTTCACGTCTTCGGGGTAGGAAACCCGCTTGATCTGCAGCGCGTCGCGCACGATGTCGTCATAGGCCTGTCCCTCGCGCTCCTTGAAGCCGATGTCGACGAGATCCTTGTCCAGCTGTTCCCAGAGCGGCGTGACCACCACGCCGGGGGCGTAGCCGTTGACGGTGATATTGTGCTCGGCCAACCCGACGGCGCCGCAATGCGTCAGCGCCAGACAGCCGTATTTCGAGGTGCAGTAAACGGTCACGTCCACGAGCGGTTTGCGCGACGCGATACTGCCCACGTTGATCAGCTTGTAGGGATAGTCGCGCTTGCCCTGCGCGATCATCTGCCTGGCCGTCTCCTGCATCCCCAGCCACATCGCCTTGGTGTTGACGTTCATGATCATGTCCCAGTTGTCTTCGTCGATATCCATGAAGAACCGGGGCTTGTTGAGGCCGGCATTGAAAAGGCCGACATTGATCTCGCCGAACGCGTCGACCACTGCCTTGACGGCCGCGGCGTTGTCCTCGCGCTTGGTGACGTCCATCTTGACGGCGATGGCGCGGCCGTTTCCCTTTTCGTTGATGCTGTCCGCGACGGCTTGCGCCGCGTCGAGATCAAGGTCGCCGAGGCACACATTGGCCCCCTGTTCGGCGAAGTGCTCGGCATTGGTTGCCCCCATCCCGCGCGCGGCGCCGGTGATGAGGATGTTCTTGCCTTCAAGGCGTTTGGGGTCCATGGGCTCCTCCCTATTTGACCGGGTGTTTCATTGCATCTTCCGCTCGCGCCTGCGCGCGCGCGAGCGCGTCACGCGGCGCGGTCACCCCGCGCAGCATGTCGTGGAATTCGTGGCCGCAGATGGCGATGATCTCGGAAATCTGCGGGATCGGCGGGCGCGGCCAGAACTGCAGCTCGTCGCGCCACGACATCTGGTCGACCATCTCGAAGACGGGCGACAGCCGACGTACCTCCGGGTCGGCGCCGACGGAATAACGCGGCGCCGTGCGGCTGCCGTTCTGCACGTAGAGTTTCTGCGCCTCCGGCGAGGTGAAGGCGATCAGCGCCTCGACCGCGTCGGGCAGCCGCTCGTCCGGCAGGTTCGCGGGAATGCCCAGAACGTAGCCGCCCACCGGCGCGATCGGCGCCCCCGAGGGGCCGGGCGGATGCGGCAGGTAGCCGGTATTGCCGGCGGCGGGCGAGTCCGGGTCCAGCTCGAAGTAGGGGGCAAGCAGCGTGTAGCCGTAGGCCATCGCGATCCTGCCGGCGGCAAAGGGGCGGATGCGTTCGTACCACGACATCGACAGGATATCGGGGGGGGAATACTCCATGAGGGCCATCAGGTACTCGGCCGCTTCCAGGGCGCGGGGCGTGTCGATCGTGGGCCGGATGCCGTCACGGTCGAGGTTGTCGGCGTCGAATCCGCCGGCGATCTCGGGCATGTCGATGATCGGCTGGCCGAAATCCGCGCAGGTCATCATGAAGGTATGTCCAAGGGCCGTGCCGCGCGCGGCGTTCCACGCCACGCCGTACCGACCGTGCCGGGGATCGTGCAGTTCGCGGGCCGCCGCCAGCACGGCATCGGTCGACACGGGCGGCTCCAGCCCTGCCTCGGCGAACCAGTCGCGGCGATAGAACATCAATTCCGGCGTCGTCTGGCTCGGCACGCCATAGGGGCGCCCGCCCCAGTGCGCCGCGCGCCAGCCCGCGGTATGGAAATCGCCCGGATCGAGCCGGCCGATATCCATGACGGAATCGAGTGGACGCAGCACACCCCTGGCGACGAACTCGCCGATCCAGGGCAGGTCGACGGCGATGAGGTCGTAGCGGCTGGCCGGGCGGGCGCTGTTGCGCACCGCTTCTTCCCTGAGCCGGTCGATGGAAAAGGCGCGCTGGTTGATGTTCGTGCCGATGATCTGCTCGAACTGGCGCTTGAGGTTCTCCATGACCATGAAAGTGGGGTCGCCATGCACCAGGATCCGCACGCCCCCCGCCAGCTTGAGCGGTTCGGGCAACACCTGCGGCGGACGGATCAGTGCCTGGCCGGGTTGATAGGAGTCGCCGAAGTAGTAATCAGACCCCTCGGCGGTCCGCACCGCGGGGGCGAAGCTGTGCGCCGCAAGCCGCTGGACGCGGTCGGCCAGCTGGCTCCACCTTTCCATCAGCGTCTCGCTTGGATGCAGTGAGAAGCTCTTGCCCGTCTTGGAGCGTGGTCGCTGCTCTATCAGGCCGGCATTGTGCATGTCGGCCAGCTTGCGCATAGCCGTGGCATAGGGCACGCCGGAGGCGCCGACCATGGATGAGGCGGTGACGGTGCGCCCCTCCTGATGGCTGCGCAACAGGTGCAGGCTCATCATGAGGTACGGGTTGGGCGCCGTTGGTTCGATATAGGTATCGATTTCCGCGAACAGCTCCTCGAGGAAGCGCACAATGCTCATCGTGTCGGCCGCGCGCTGAATCCCGCCCGCGCTGGGGGCGGAAAGTTCATTTCGAATATCCTGGCCGAGGGGCATGTTCATTTTGGCGCGGCGCTTGTTGTGCGATGCGGGGGGTCCCGGTTTGGCCATTCCGGCCTCCTTGCAACATGTTCAGTTTGATATCCGGTCAGTATGGAGAATATATCCATTATGGATATAAAAATATCCAATCTGGCTAACATTGGCGTCGGCGGATCGGACAATAATGAGGATGACTGGTGGTCGGATTGCACCGGGACGAATCCCCGGCGAGAGGAGAGCCGCAATCCCCGGAATTATTCATACTGGGAGGAAGCAAGACATGAGCTACACAACACGAACCGTCATGGCCATGACGACGGCACTGGTCGGCGCTGCCGCCGCGGGTGCGGCCGCGGCCGACACGTGGAAGATCGGCATCACGCAGAACAACGTCGGTGTCGACAGCTACCAGACGACCTATGAAAAGGCCTTCATCGCCGCGGCCGGCGAGAACGACAACGTCGAGACGGTCGTGCTGGATGCCGGTGGCGATGTCGCCCGCCAGATCGCGCAGATGGAGGACCTCATCCAGCAGGAAGTCGACGCCATCATCATCTGGCCCACCAACGGCGAGGCCGTCATTCCCGCGGTGCGCAAGGCCCACCAGGCCGACATCCCCGTGATCGTCACCAACTCCAACATCGCCGAGCCGGGCTTCGACTTCATCGCGTCCTTCTCGGGGCCCGACAACATCACACAGGGATCGCGTTCGGCCGAGATCATGTGCGACCGGTTCAAGGAGCTGGGCATCGAGGACGAGGCCCAGATCGTCGAGATCACCGGCCAGCCGGGATACACCACGGCCATCGAGCGCAGCAAAGGCTTCCAGGACAGGCTGCCGGAGGTGTGCCCGAATGTCGAGCTGATGGAAAGCCAGCCGGGTGACTGGAACCGCGAGAAAAGCCAGAAGGTCATGGAGGCGTTCCTCGTCAAGTATGACGACATAGACGGGGTCTATGCGGGGGACGACAACATGGGCGTCGGCGCCCTGAACGCGGCCAAGGCCGCCGATCGCGCCGGGGACATCACCTTCGTGGGCGCCACCAACTTCGCGGTTGGCTACGAGGCGATGGCGCGCGGCGAATACTGGGGCTCGATCTACCAGTCGCCCGTGGACGATGCCGAGGCGGCCCTGCAGACGGCCATCGACGTGCTCAACGGCGAGGATGTTCCGTTCCTCAACTACTTCGACACGCCGAAGATCACCCAGGACAACATGGACGAGTTCGACAAACCCGTCTTCTGAGCTCCTCCCGGCCGTGCGGGGCCCGGTGGCCTCGCGCGGCATTTCCGCAGCCAAGAAACAGCCGGAGGGACACGATGGGTCGTGTTTCAGCACGCTCCTGCATAGTGACGGGGGCCGCGCAAGGTATTGGCCGCGCCATCGGTGAGGCGCTGCTGGAAGAGGGCGCGGACGTCTGCTTTGCCGACATAGACGCCGACAAGGTTGCCGCGGTGGCCGCGGCCAACACCGATCGTGCCGCCCGTGGCGGTGGTCGTGTGACTCATGCCGCGGTTGACGTGACGGACCGGGCGCAGGTGCGCGCCATGATCGCCCACGCGGTCGACGTTTTCGGAAAGCTCGACGTGAAGTTCAACAACGCCGGCGTGAACAGGCCGATGAATTTCATGGACGTGACCGAGGACAACTGGCGTTTCATCATGGACGTCAACGGGCTGGGCTGCCTGATCGGAATGCAGGAAGCCGCCGCGCAGATGATCGCGCAGGGCGGCGGCGGCAAGATCATCAATACCGCCAGCATCGCCAGCCGGCAGGGCTTCGACAACGTGGCGCCCTACTGCGCCAGCAAGTGGGCGGTGGTTTCGCTCACGCAGTCGGGCGCGCGGGATCTGGCGAAACATGATATCACGGTGACCGGCTTCGCCCCCGGTGTCGTCGCGACCGAGATGTGGGAGCAGGTCGACCAGGACCTGATGGAGATCGGCGCGGCCGAACGGCCCGGACAGGCAATGGAGGAATTTTCCGAGGGTATCCTGCGCGGCCGGGTGGCCACGCCGGAGGATGTGACGGGCACGACCACGTTCCTTGCCAGCGGGGACAGCGACTACATGACCGGCCAGGTCGTGATGATCGACGGGGGGATGGTGCTGGTCTGAGGGTCCGCACGACAAGAAGCGCGCGGCGCAAGACGCCAGACCGCGCAGGGAGGAACACATGGTCACATCGCTTACCAAGGAGAACATCGTCGGGTTCCTGGCGCGCCAGGGCATCCTGGTGGCTTTTGGCCTCTTCATCATCGGTTTCACCATCGCGAACGACCGGTTTCTCGACCCCGACAACGTGCTCGGGGTGATCCGGTCCTCGGCGATCCTCGGGCTCATGGCGCTGGGGGTCACCTTCGTGGTGATCAGCGGCAACCTCGACCTCTCCGTGGGGTCGATGATGTCGTTTTCGACCATCGTCGTGCTGGACCTGCACGACAAGATCGGCCCGACGCTGGCAATTCCGGCCATGTTCGCGATGACGCTCGCGCTGGGGGCTTTCATCGGTTTTCTCGTCGGTTACCTCAAGCTGAATTCGCTCATCGTCACGCTGGGGATGCTGTCGGCCATACACGGGCTGACGCTGACCTATTCCGGCGGCAAGAACATGGACATCGATGACAAGGAGGCGACGTGGTTCAGCGTCTTCGGCCAGGGCGAGATCATCGGCATTCCCGTGCCGATCCTGATCTTCGCGCTGCTGGCGGCGGTGCTGGGTATCACGCTGGCAAAGACGCCGTTCGGCCGCAAGGTCTATGCCGTGGGCGGCAACGGCACCGCCGCCACGTTCTCGGGCATCCGTCGGGCACGGGTGGTGTTCACCTGTTACCTGATCTCGGCCTTCTGCGTGGCCACTGCCGGGCTGATTCAGGCCGGGCGCAGCCTCGGCAGCCAGAACACGGTCGGGCAGGGGATGGAACTGGAGGTGCTGGCCGCCGTGATCCTTGGCGGGGCGTCCCTGATGGGCGGGGCCGGCACGATATTCCGCACGGTGATCGGCGTGCTGATCCTGGGCTTTATCCAGAACGGCCTGCTGCTCGTGGGGCTGCAGTTCTACGTCCAGTACGTCGTCACCTGGATCATCATCATCCTGGCCGTCTGGCTGGACATCGCGGGCAAGCGCGGCCGGCTCTGGTCGCCGATCGCCTGAGGGGAGGACACCATGCAAGCCGGAACACTGGCCAACTACCTGCGGCGGGGCGCGATCTGGGGCTTCATCGTGATCGAGCTCATCTTCTTCTCGATCGCGGGCGAGTATCTCGCGATCACCGACAAGGCGTTCATGGACGCGGGCAACATGCTGCTGCTGCTCAAGCAGACGGCGCCGCTGGGGATCATCGCGATGGGCATGACCATCGTGATGATAAACGGCAACATCGACCTTTCGGTGGGCGCCACCTTCGCGCTTGCCGCGGTGGTTCTGCTCGACAGCATGACCTGGCCGTTCATGCAGGCCATGGGCGACTGGGCCATCCCGCTGGCGTGGCTGTTCGCGCTGGCCACCGGGGTTTTGCTGGGCGCGATCAACGGTCTGATCGTGTGGAAGACGGGCGTGGACGCCTTCATCGTCACGCTTGGCGCCATGCTGGGCTATCGCGGGCTGGTATTCATGTATAACGGCGAACAGCCCACCAGCCACCTCAACTGGACCCTGATCGATTTCGCCGAGGCGCAGTTCCTCGGGCTGCACACGGCGACGTGGTTCCTTTTGGTCGTGACGGCGGTGATCTGGTACGTGATGAACCGCACGGTGCACGGGCGCAATGCCTATGCCATCGGAGACAACCGCGAGGCGGCCGTGAACGCGGGCATCCGCGTGGGACCGCACATGATGATCAACTTCATGATCATCGGCTTCCTCGCCGCGCTGTCGGCGGTCGTGTTCTATTCCGAGAGCGGCTCGGTCAACCCCAATGACGGCGAGCTTTACGAGCTGTGGGTCATCACCGCGGTGGTATTGGGCGGGACCAAGCTGACCGGCGGGTCGGGCTCGATCATCTCCACTTTCGGCGGGGTGCTGGCGATCCAGCTCCTCCGCAAGGGGTTGGCGCATATCGGGGCCGACACCTCGACCGTCAACCTCGTGATCGGTCTCATACTGATCGCGGTGCTGTTCCTCGACAAGCAGCTCAACGTCAAGGCCAAGGAGGAGTTGAAGACATGAGCGGACAGCAGACACCCGCCCTGCGGCTGGAGGGCATCGTCAAGACCTTTCCCGGCGTTCGCGCGCTCGACGGTGTCTCCTTCGAGGTGCGGCCCGGCGAGGTTCATGCCCTGATGGGCGAGAACGGCGCCGGCAAATCCACCCTCATGAAGGTGCTGGGCGGCATCTACCAGCCCGACGAGGGCCGCATACTGGTGGGAGAGGAACCGGTCGTGATGACCTCTCCGCTGCAGGCCAAGGGCCGCGGCATCGTTTTCATCCACCAGGAACTCAGCCTCGCGGAGGAGCTGACGGTGGCCGAGAACATCTTTCTGGGGGAACTGCCGCGCAAGAGCTTCGGCCGCGTGGACTGGGCCAAGCTCTACTCCCAGACCGACGGGATCCTCGGCAAGCTGAGGGTCGGGTTCGACGCGCGGGCGCGCGTCGGGGACCTTTCGGTCGCCAACCAGCAGATGGTCGAGATCGCCCGCGCCCTGACCGTGGACGCCAAGGCCGTGATCTTCGACGAGCCGACAGCGTCGCTCACCGACGCAGAGAAGGTCGTGCTGTTCGACGTGATCGAGGACCTCAAGCGCGATGGCGTCGGCATCATCTACATCTCGCACCGGATGGAGGAGATATTCCGCATCACCGACCGGATCAGCGTGCTGCGCGACGGGCAGTACCGCGGAACCCTGGAGACGGCCGAAACCGACGAGGAAAGCGTCACCCAGCTCATGATCGGCCGCAAGCTCGACCTGTCGCACAACGTGGCCCATCACGAACTGGGCGACGTCGCGCTCGAGGTGCGCGGCCTCAGCTGCGGTGATCTGTTCCAGGACGTGAACTTCGAGGTGCGCCGGGGTGAGGTCGTGGGCTTCTACGGGCTTGTCGGCGCGGGCCGCACCGAGATCGCCGAGACGCTCTTCGGCCTGCGCGACCCGTCGGGGGGCGAGATACTCCTCGACGGTACGCCCGTGCGCATCCATTCCCCCCATGACGCGATCGAGCGTGGCATTTCGCTGGTGCCCGAGGACCGCAAGGCGCAGGGGCTGGTGTTGAGCATGAACTGCCGTGACAACATGACCCTGCCGCAGGTGGACGACCTCAAGGCCGGCCCCTTCGTCGCCGACGGGGCCGAGATCGCGATATTCGACCAGTACCGCGACCGTCTGGATATCCGCACGCCGGGCTGGAAACAGCAGGTGGGCAACCTGTCGGGCGGCAACCAGCAGAAGATCGTGTTGGGCAAGTGGCTGTCGATGCACCCCAGCGTCCTGATCGTGGACGAACCCACCCGCGGTATCGACGTCGGCTCCAAGGCGGAGATCCACAACCTTATCCGAGACCTCGCGGCGCAAGGGTATGCCGTGATCGTCATCAGTTCGGAAATGCCCGAGGTGTTGCACGTCAGCGACCGCATCGTGGCGATGTTCAGCGGCCGCGTGACCCGGACCTTCACCTCCGACGAGGTGACCGAGGACAACCTGATCCAGGCCATCTCTGGTCTGAGTGGCGACAAGGTGGCCTGATGCGTGTGGGGTTTGCAGGGCTGGGCCGCATGGGGGCGCACATGGCGCGCAACCTGATGGCGGCCGGGCACGAGGTGACGGTCTGGAACCGCTCTGCCGGCAAGGCGCGGGCGCTGGCGGCCGAGACGGGCTGCGCCGTGGCCGACAGCCCCGCGGCGCTGGCCCAAGGGGCCGAGGCGGTGGTGACCATGCTGGCCGACGACCCCTCGTCGGAGGCGGTGCACACCGGCCCGGAGGGGCTGTTCAGAGCCGCGGGCGGCGCGCGGGTCTTCGTCGAGATGGGCACCATGAGCCCCGGTCACATCGCCGCGCTGGTGACCGCCGCGCCCGACGGTGCGCAGGTGATCGACGCGCCGGTTTCGGGCGCCACGCAGGCGGCTGCCGACGCGCAATTGATGATCATGGCCGGTTGTTCGGAGGACGCGGCCACACCGCTTAGGCCGCTCTTCGACGCCATGGGCAAAAAGACCATCTGCCTTGGCCGTGCCGGCGCCGGCTCGGTGATGAAGTTGTCGGTCAACAGCCTCATCCACGGCATCAACCAGACGCTGGCCGAGGCGATGACACTGGCGGGCGCCTCGGGCATCGCGCCGGAAACGGCCTTCGAGGTGATCGAGTCGTCGGCCGCCTGTGCGCCGATGCTGAAATACCGCAAGCCGCTCTACCTCGACGAGGCTGGCCACGACGTGACCTTTACCGTGGCGCTGGCCCGCAAGGACATGGAGGTGACGGTCGTGCTGGCCGAGCATCTGGGCGTGGCCATGCCGCAGGGGCGGGTGACACTGGACAAGCTGAAGGACGCCGAGGCCGCGGGCTACGCCGGCCGCGACATGGCGTCGATTCTGGAATTCATGAGAAAGGACGCAAAATGAAGGCGGCGCTCTTCGTCGGCGGCTGGGAGGGCCACGCGCCCACCGAATTCGCGGACTGGTACAAGGCCCTGCTGGAGGACAATGGTGTGGAGGTCGTGGTTCACGACACGCTGGAGCCGCTGGAGCGGCCGGCAGAGATGGCCGATGTCGACCTGATCACGCCGATATGGTCGTCGGCCCGCTCTGGCCACAAGGAAGAATTCGGCAACATGACCAAGGCGCAGGAGGACGGCTTGCTGGAGCTTGTAGGCCGGGGGTGCGGGCTGGCCGGCTGGCACGGGCACATGGGCGATGCCTTCCGCGACCGGCCGACCTATCACTTCCTGATCGGCGGGCAGTTCGTGGCCCATCCGCCGGGCTGGCCCGACAACCTGCAGCCGCGCGAGGACTACATCGACTACGACGTGACCATCTGCAAACCCGATGATCCCGTCGTCGCGGGCATCCGCAGCTTCCGCCTGACGTCCGAGCAGTACTACATGCTGGTCGATCCCTCCAACGAGGTGCTGGCGACCACGACCTTCTCGGGTGACCACCTGTGGTGGATCGAGGGCACGGTGATCCCCGTCGTCTGGAAACGCCGCTGGGACAAGGGCCGCGTCTTCTACTGCTCCATCGGGCACGAACTGGACGATCTGAAGGTGCCGCAGGTGACCGAGATCATCCGCCGCGGCGCGCTCTGGGCTGCCGCGGGAAAACGCGCCGCGTAGCGGCCCCGGCCGGGGTGCGCGCCACCGACATTCACCCTGTTCCGGCCCCGTCGACGCGGCGGCCGGAGCGTTTGGAACGACAACCGCCAAGGACGGATACGCCGACATGACCGCAAGCAAGACCGCCAGCTCGAACACACAGGACTACCTGCGGATGTATACCCAGATGGTGCGCATCCGCACCTTCGAGGACAACGCCAACCAGCTCTACCTCTCGGCCAAGATGCCGGGGCTGACGCACATGTATTCCGGCGAGGAGGCTGTCGCCGTGGGCATCTGCGAGGTGCTGACCGACAGCGACCGCATCACCTCCACCCACCGGGGCCACGGCCACTGCGTGGCCAAGGGCGCCGAGTTCAAGGAAATGTTCTGCGAGCTCCTGGGCAAGGAAGAGGGGTACTGCCGCGGCAAGGGCGGCTCGATGCACATCGCCGACCAGAGCCACGGCAACCTGGGCGCCAACGCCATCGTCGGCGGCTCGATGGGCATCGCCACCGGTTCGGCACTGCGGGCCAAACTGCAGGGCGCCGATGACGTGACCGTGTGCTTCTTCGGTGACGGGGCCACCGCGCAGGGCCTTTGGTACGAGGTGATGAACATGGCCGCGCTGTGGAAGCTGCCGGTCATCTACGCCTGCGAGAACAACGGCTATTCGGAATACACCAAGACCGAGGAAATCGCCGCCGGCTCGATCACCGCGCGGGCCGAGGCGTTCGGCATCGAATCGCACAGGGTGGACGGGCAGGACGTGCTGGCCGTCAACGAGCTGGCGCAGACGCTCGCGGCCCGCTGCCGCAAGGGCGAGGGGCCGTTTTTCGTGGAGCTGGAAACCTACCGCTACCACGGCCACCACGTGGGCGACATCAACCGCGAATACTACCGCTCCAAGCAGGAAGAGGCCGACTGGAAGGAGAACCGCGACCCGATCGTGCGCTTCCGCGGCTGGCTGGTGGCGCAGGGCATCGCCACCGAGGACGAGATCGAGGCGCTGAACGCGCAGGTAAAACAGGACGCCAAGGAGGCCGTCGCCTATGCCGAGGCCGCCCGCTACCCGGACGTCTCGGAGGTGGACATGCACGTTTATGCCGAAACCGACCCCGCGACCCTGCGCCCCGGCGCCTGAAGGAGAACCGAGATGCGAGAGATCACCCTGTCCCAGGCCGTCAACGAGGCCATCGCCGAGGAGATGCGCCGCGACCCCACCACCTTCCTCATGGGCGAGGACGTGGCCGAGGCCGGCACGCCCTTCAAGGTGCTCAGCGGGCTGGTCGAGGAGTTCGGCACCGACCGCGTGCTGGACACCCCGATTTCCGAGCCGGGGTTCGTCGGTCTTGCCGTGGGCGCGGCCATGACCGGCGCGCGGCCCATCGTCGACCTGATGTTCGGTGACTTCCTCTATCTGGTGATGGACCAGCTGTGCAACCAGGCGGCCAAGCAGCACTACATGTCGGGCGGCAAGCTGACCGTGCCGATGGTGTTGCGCACCAATCTGGGCGCCACCCGCCGCTCCGCCGCGCAGCACAGCCAGTCGCTGCAGGCCATCGTCGCCCATATCCCCGGGCTCAAGGTGGCGATGCCCTCTTCGGCCTACGAGGCCAAGGGGCTGATGAAGACGGCGATCCGCGACAACAACCCCGTCGTCATCTTCGAGGACAAGCTGATGTACCAGGACAAGGCCCCGGTGCCCGAAGAGGAATACCTGATCCCCTTCGGCGAGGCCAACGTGAAGCGCGAAGGCCGCGACATCACGCTGATCGCCACGTCGTCCATGGTGCAGGTGGCCGACAAAGCGGCCGAGACGCTGGCCGCCGAGGGCATCGGGGCCGAGGTGATCGACCCGCGCACCATCGTCCCGCTCGACGAGGCGACGCTGCTGGAGTCGGTGAAAAAGACCTCGCGCGCCATCGTCATCGACGAGGGCCACCAGAGTTACGGCGTGACCGCCGAGATCGCCTCGCGCCTCAACGAGAAGGCGTTCTACCATCTCGACGCGCCGGTGCTGCGCATGGGGGCGATGGACGTGCCCGTACCCTTCAGCCCGGCACTGGAGGACATCACCGTGCCCACGCCCGAGGGCGTGGCCGACAACGCGCGCAAGCTCTGCGCGGGGGAGATGATCCATGCCGCATGACGTCATCATGCCCGCGCTGGGGATGGCGCAGGACAGCGGCGTCATCGTCACATGGCTGAAGTCCCCCGGTGACGCGGTGGCCGAGGGTGACGCGCTCTTCGAGGTGGAGACCGACAAGGCGACGATGGAGGTCGAGGCGCAGGCGGCGGGCTACCTTACGGACGTCACCGCGCAGGCCGGCGCCGAGGTGCCGGTCGGGCAGGTGATCGCGCGCGTCTCCGATACGCCCGAGGGCGCGGGCCCGGCCGCCGACAGCCACGACACCCCCGAGGAGATTGTGGCCACCGCCGAGCCGGGGTCCGTGACCGGCGAAGAGGTCATCATGCCCGCGCTCGGCATGGCACAGGACACCGGGCTGATCGTCGCATGGCACAAGGATGCCGGCGACGCGGTGGCGGCCACGGATATCCTGTTCGAGGTGGAAACCGACAAGTCCACCATGGAGGTCGAGGCGGGGCACGACGGCTATGTCGCCGCGCTTCTGGCCGAGGTCGGCGAGGAAGCGCCGGTGGGCGCCCCGATCGCCGTGATCTCCGCCGACAAGCCACAGTCCCCTGTGCGCCGCAGCATCAACGAGGCCGCACTGCCGACCGCCGACCGGGCCGAGGCGGCAACGCCCGCTGCGAAGACGCCCGACAGGGTGGATGAGAGGCCCGCGGCCGCGCAGCCCGAGGCGGGCGGGCGCATCCTCGCCTCGCCCAAGGCACGGCGGCTGGCGCTGGAACAGGGGCTCGACCTTGGCCGGCTGGCCGAGGCGGGCTATCCGCAGCCCTATCACGTCAAGGACCTGGAAACGCTCAAGGCGCTGCCCGAGGCCCCGGCCGCGCCGCCCGCCGCGGCCGGTGCGCGTCACATGACCGCGGAGATCGCCGCCGACGGCTTCGCCACCTTCGCCGACTGGGCCCGAACCGAGGCCGG
>NZ_JBISDG010000051.1:0-21328 GCF_044472985.1 Roseovarius salis
GCGGGCCGGTTCGACGAGGTCGAGGCGTTGGCGCGCGAGGCGGCGCGGCTCTCCCCCGGCGGCTGAGGCGGCTGCCCCCGACGGGTGCGTCCGGCATCCGCCCGGCGCTCATCGACCCTTGCGGGTCTTTTCGCGAGGACAGCCGTCAGGCTGGATGAGCGCCCGGCCGCGCGGGGCACGTGCACGGGCCGGCCGCATCAAACCCCGAGGTGGCGGTCGGTGACATCCGGGGTGAGGGCGCCAAAGGCGCCGGACCACACGGTGCGGCCCTTTTCCAGTATGACGGCCGTGTCGGCGACGGTGCCGATCTCCTGCAGCGACTTGTCGATCACGATGATCGCCATCCCGGTTTCCGCCTTGAGGCGGGAAATGGCGGTCCAGATTTCCTGACGGACGACGGGGGCGAGGCCTTCTGTCGCCTCGTCCAGCACCAGCAGGCGCGGGTTGGTCATCAGGGCGCGGCCGATTGCCAGCATCTGCTGTTCGCCCCCGGACAGGGAGCCGGCCAACTGGTCCCGGCGTTCCAGAAGCCGGGGAAAGAGCCCCGATACCGCGGCGAAATCCCATGCCCCGGGCCGCGCCGCCGCGATCAGGTTCTCGTGGACGGTGAGATTGGTGAAACAGCGCCGCCCCTCGGGCACCAGCCCGATCCCGCAGCGTGCCGCCCGGTGCGCGGGCAGGCGGGCCATGTCGCGCCCGTCGAACACGACCGTTCCGCCCCTGTTGCGCAACAGGCGGCAGATCACCTTGACCGTTGTCGTCTTGCCCATGCCGTTACGTCCCATCAGGGCCACGACCTCGCCGTCCTCGACCGACATGTGCACGTCGAACAAGGCCTGCGATGGCCCGTAAAACGCAGATACATGATCCAGCGTCAGCAGGGTCATGCAGCGTCCTCCGTGCCCAGATAGGCGCGCCGTACCTCGCGATTGGCACGGATCTCCTCCACGGTGCCGGTGGCGATGATCTCGCCATAGACCAGGACGCTGACGCGATCCGCCAGCGAGAACACGGCGTCCATGTCATGCTCGACCAGCAGGATCGGCGCCCTCCGGCGCAGCGTGTCGAGAAACCCCACCAGGCGGTGCGTGCCGTCCGCCCCGAGCCCGGCGGTGGGTTCGTCCATCAGCATCGCCCTGGGGTCGAGCGTCAGGGCCACCGCGACCTCCAGCTGACGCCGCTGGCCGTGCGACAGTTCGGAGGTGCGCAGCGAGCGGAACTCTTGCAGGCCGACCTGCTCCAGGGCGCTTTCGGCCCTGGCAAGGAGGTCGGCGTCACGCATGACGCGATTGAAGAACCGGAACACGTCCCCACGATGGCCGAGCGCCCCCAGAACCGCGTTTTGCAGGGCGGTGTATTCCATCGCGAGGGACGATATCTGGAAGGTCCGCGCAAGCCCCATCCGCGCCCGCGCCGCGGTGGACAGCCGCGTCACGTCCCGTCCGGCGAAATGCACCGTTCCCGCGTCGGGGCCGAGGGATCCCGCGATTTGCTTGATCAACGTGGACTTGCCGGCGCCGTTGGGGCCGATCAGCGCGTGGATCTCGCCCGGACGCAGGTCGAGGTCGATGTTCTTGCTCGCGGTCAGGCCGCCGAAACTTTTGGAAATGCCGCGAACGTCGAGCACGGGCTCAGTCATGCGCCACCTCCCGCCCGGCCAGCAACCCGAAAATCCCGCCGCGCGCGAACAGCACGACCCCCAGCAGGATCGCGCCGAGATAGACGTGCCAGAACTCGCTCAGCCCCCCCAGCACGTGTTCGAGCACGATGAACAGCGCCGCGCCGGCGACCGGGCCGCAAACCCGGCCCACGCCGCCAAGGATCACGAAGATGATGATCTCGCCCGATGTCTGCCAGTTGAGCATTGCCGGGCTCACGAACCGGTTGAGGTCGGCGAAAAGCGCGCCGGCGAGTCCCGTGATCGCCCCGGATATCGTGAAAGCGGTGAGGTAGAGCCGATACGGCACATGACCGACCGCATGCACGCGTTCCTCGTTCTGCCGCGCGGCCCGCAGCATCAGCCCGAACGAGGAATGCGCGATGCGGTGCACCGCAAGCAGCAGGACCGCGAGAATGGCGTAGCATATGGCGAAATACTGGATCGGGTCCATCGTGTTCAGCCCGGCAAAGTCGTTGCGCACATAGATCGAAAGCCCGTCCTCTCCGCCATAGGCCGGCCAGGAGATGGCGAAGTAATAGAACATCTGGCCGAAGGCGAGGGTGATCATGATGAAATAGACGCCCGTGGTGCGCAGTGACAGCGCTCCCACCACGAGCGCGGCCAGCGCGCTGACGGTGACGGCGACAAGCCAGATGACAGGCATCGACTTGGTCCCGTTGATGACCAGGGGCCATTCCATAAGCGGGGTGTACGTCTGGGCATGGTAGGCGAGTATACCCATGGCATACCCGCCCAGCCCGAAGAAGATCGCGTGACCGAAACTGACCAGCCCGCCGAAGCCGAGCGCGATGTTCAGACCCACGCCCGCGATCGCGAAGATCACGGCACGGGTTGCGAGCGTTATCGTGAACGGCTCGTCCGAGGCCCACGCCGCGAGCGGCACGGCCAGCAGGGCGGCCATCAGGACGGTGTTCAGGACCGTTTCCCGCTTGATCCCGTGTCTTTCAAGCATGGCCGAAGAGCCCCCGCGGCCGGAACAGCAGGATGCCGGCCATGAGTATGTAGATGGACATGGACGCCAGCGAGGACCCCACGGACGTGGCGGCCGACGGCTCAAGCACCAGCGCAAAGGCCATCGGCAACAGGAAACGCCCCAGCGTATCGGTCAGCCCGACAAGCAGGGCGCCGACGAACGCGCCCTTGATCGAGCCTATGCCGCCGATCACGATCACGACGAAAGCAAGTATCAGGACCGGCTCGCCCATGCCCACCTGCACCGACTGGATGGCTCCGATAAGCGCCCCCGCTAGGCCGGCGAGCGCGGCGCCGAGTCCGAACACCATCGTGTAGAGGCGCGAGATGTCCACCCCGAGCGCCGCTATCATCTCGCGGTCGTTTTCACCCGCGCGGATGCGGATGCCAAGCCGCGTGCGCGAGATCATCCAGAACAGCCCCGCCGCCACGGCCAGCCCGATCCCGATGAGTGTCAGCCGGTAGACGGAGTATTCGACGCCGAAGGGCAGGGTGAGCGTGCCCGAGAGCGGCTCCGGCTTGTCCAGGAACAGCGGGAAGGAGCCGAATACCCACCTTGTCCCCTCCGAGAAGATCAGGATCAGGGCGAACGTCGCCAGCACCTGGTCGAGATGGTCACGGTCGTACAGGCGGCGTATCACCGTCATCTCGATGATCACGCCGGCGATGGCCGCGGCCGCGAGGCTTGCCGCGAGGGCCAGCAGGAAAGAGCCCGTCGCCGCGGCCGTCGCGGCCGCGGCGAAAGCACCGATCATGTAGAGCGACCCATGGGCCAGGTTGATAAGGCCCATCACCCCGAACACCAGCGTCAGCCCGGCCGCCATGAGAAACAGCATGACGCCGAACTGCAGCCCGTTGAGTGTCTGCTCCGCGACGAGGATCCACGACATGTCCGACCTGCCCGTTATCGTTGGCGCCGCCCCGCTCTTGCGGCGGGGCGGCGCGCGTCCGGTTCACATCCCGCACTGCTCGGCATAGGCGTCGCCGCGGTCTTCGAGGCCGACCGTGACGATCCGGTTGGTGAGCACGTCGCCCTCCTTGATCACCTCGCGGACGAAGATGTCCTGGATCGGGTGGTGGTTGGAGTTGAAGGCGAAGTCGCCGCGGGTCGACGCGAAGTCGGCCGCCTCCAGCGCGGTGCGGAACGCGTCCATCTCCGTCACGTCGGCCTTTTCCATTGCCGAAATCAGGAGGTTGGCAGTGTCATAACCCTGGCTTGCGTAGAGCGAGGGCAGGCGGCCGTACTTGTCCTGGAAGCTGTCGACAAAACGCCTGTTGGCCTCGTTGTCGATGTCCTTGGACCATTGTGACGTGTTGCGCACGCCGAGCGCCGCGTCACCCACCGCCTGAAGAATCCCCTGGTCGAAGCTGAACGCAGGCCCGACGACGGGCAGGTCCACGCCGCTGTCGGCGTACTGCTTGAGAAAGGAAATGCCCATGCCGCCGGGCAGGAAGAAGAACACGCTGTCGGCCCCGGATGCCCGGATCTGGGCGATTTCGCTGGCGTAGTCGGTCTGCCCCAGCTTGGTATACACCTCGCCGGCGACGTTGCCTTCGTAGAACCGCTTGTAACCGGTCAGCGCGTCCTTGCCCGCCGGATAGTTCGGGGCGAGGATGAACGAATTGGAGTAGCCCGCGTCATTGGCATAGGCGCCGGCGGCTTCGTGCAGGTTGTCGTTCTGCCATGCCACGTTGAAATAATTCTCGTGGCATCCCCGCCCGGCCAGTTGCGATGGGCCGGCATTGGGGGAAAGGTAGAACTTGCCCTGCGCGACCGCGCCCGGAACGACCGCCATGGCAAGGTTCGACCATATGATCCCGGTCAACACGTCGACCTTTTCCGACTGGATCATCTTGTCGGCAAGTTGCACCGCGACGTCGGGTTTGCGCTGGTCGTCCTCGATCACGACCTCGATATCGTCGCGACCGGATTGCTCGATCGCGAGCATGAAGCCGTCGCGCACGTCGATGCCAAGTCCGGCACCGCCGCCCGAAAGCGTCGTTATCATGCCCACCTTCAGGCCTTCCGCCTGCGCGGCGGTGGCGAGCGCGGCGGTACAGGCCGCGAGGATGAAATGCCTTATCTTCATGTGTTCCCTCCTGTTGAACGTCTGGGATCCTGGAATGCCCGTGAAGGCGTTTTTGGTGTCCGCTGTATAGTTCCGGTACCTAACACGTTGCTGGCCGTCCGCGCCGTTTTTCTTTTCGGTCACGCGACGACGGCCAACCCCTGATAGAGACAAGCGGCCCGTCCCGGCAACCTTTTCGCAGCTGTGGCGTATTGGCAACCCATGATCCCCCTGCCTCCGGCGCGCGTGGGGTTCACGGAACATGTTCCGGGCGGCCGAAGTGGCGCGGCTTGTGCAATGCAGTTGCATAAAATTCTCTTGGCCCGGCCGTTGGGGGCGAACAGGCACACGCGGCACGTTTTGGGCGCGGTGGGGTCGGCCGCCAGCCCGACATGCGCCCGCGTGGCGTCCGCTGTCTTGATACGGGCATGAAATCATGTCACCTAACACACTGTCGGCAAGGGTCTGCGCTTGCAAAATTTGCACCGGACAACATGGTGACTGGATACCGGCACTGGACACTTGCGCATGATCGGGCGGCATGCCGCCTTGGAGCCCGGCGAGGCGACGCTTTCGGTTGCATGGTCGAGACGAGAGTTGGCTGCCATGGCAGCGCGGGAGCCGGCCATCGCGCCGGTGGACGGGCAAGTTGATAGGGGGGCACCATGCCGGAAAGACGTCAATTGGTTAATTTTGGAACATTGAAGCAGATACTCGACCTGCGCGGTTTCGACGAGGGGCACGACATGGTGGTGCTCAGCCGCGAAGGGTTCGAGTGGCTTTTGAGGCAATACGTGGCCTCCTTCCCGCTCGACGAGGAATGGTACCGCTCTGCAAACAGCGATGTGCAAGAGGCGTTCGAGGCCGGGGCGATCGACGATGCCAAGTCCCATTTCGTCACGCAGGGTTACATCGAGGGGCGCGGGTATCCGCCGGCGGATTTCGACGAGGCGTCCTACCTGGAAAACAACGACGACTTGCGGGACGCTTACGAGGCTGGCAATGTCTCCGACCTGAAAGCGCATTTCGTACGCCACGGATTTTACGAGGGCAGGAGATACTGATGACAGGAACGACCGGGCGCTGATGGCGAAAATCTATCTTCACATCGGGATGAACAAGACCGGCTCGAGTGCCATACAGAGCTACATGCACAAGAACAGGGCGGTCCTGAAGAATATCGGCGTTCTATGGCCGGAAACCGGCCTTGGACGGGATGGCCAGGGAGAAGGCTATCACTATGGCCTGAGTAGCGCTCTCGGGTTCGCCGGCGGCCGCGCGGAACCTGCCGATGCCAGCGAACGACAGGCCCTGCGTGATGCCCTGGACGAGGAGATCGCGGCGGCGGGCGCCCGGAGCGTCGTGTTGAGTTCCGAGTTCTTCGTGCTGCGCCGGGATCATGCGCCGCTGGCCTCGTTCTTCGAGGGGCTGGACGTGCATGTGGTGGTCTATCTCCGGCGCCACGATACGTGGTGGCCGTCGCTGTTCGCGCAGGCGATCAAGACCTCCGCCAATCCCCCTTGGCAGCGCAATTTCCGGAGTTACCGACAGCTTCAAGCCAAGAAACGCGGCCAGTATTTCGTTTTCGGCGAGTTGCTCGACGCCATGGCGGACCTGTTCGGTCAGGAAAATGTCAGCGCCTGCCCCTACGAGGACGGTCAGATCGAACCGGATCTTGTCACGCACTTCCTTAAGGAAATCGGTGAGCCGCAGGCTGCCGACCTGATACCGCCGCAGAAGGACCGCGTGAATACCTCGCTTTCCCCGCGCAGCCTTTCGCTGATCGACCTCGTGCAGCGCGCGCGTATAGAGCCTGTCACCAAGGGTCGCATCATACGCACGATCATGTACGAGGATGATGGCGCCGCTGGCGGCGATCTTGTGCCCGCCGCCGTGCGCCGCGAGCTTGCAGAGGAGCACGCGGCCGATTATGAGCGTATCGCGCGTGAATATCTCGGGCGAGAGGACGGGGTGTTGTTCCGTGATCCCTTACCGGAAGCACAAGGCAAAGACGAAGTTGGCGCACTCCCCTTTCCCGGGGCGGTGGAATTCTTCGCAAGGCACTTCAAACGTGCAGACGATCCGGCGGCGTCCGGCTCCAGCGCGGCGGGGTGAGGGTGATCCGTGCCAACGCTCCTGATCCACATCGGCGCGCACAAGACCGGCACGACGGCACTCCAGCGCGCGTTTGAGCAGAACACCGCGGTGCTGGCGGCGCACGGGGTGACCTATCCCCGTACGAACTGGTTCCATTTCGCCCAGCATCGTCTTGCCTTCTTGTGGCGGAGACAACAGGAGCTGGAATTGGGTGTCTCACCTGCTGAGCGGCATATTGTCGGGATGGCCGACGCTTGCGCACTTCCTGATCGTGACGGCGAGGGCATCGATACATTCACTGGCCAAGCGGAGGTTTCCCCGTCTCGCACCAAGAACAAAACGAGCACAACCTCTGTTTGTTTTGCGGTGCAGTATATCACGCGTCGCGCTGCTGCGATCCTGGCATTGGATGGTTCCCTTTGGTGGCGGCGATCCCTTGGACGCAACACTGAGCAGGCAAAGGCGACGGCGAAAAGAATCGTGTTATTGGCTGATTTCGGGTCGCGAACTGCGCTGGCCAGTTGTTTGCGACTGACACCTTGTGAGTAATCGAAGCAGCGCTGTGTCACAGGTGTGAGAATATCAGCCCCCAGATCAGGATAACAGAATGCCGACCAACGTACATGAGAAGCATATTTCGGCTGCACTTGAGAGTTGCGTGTACTCTGGCGGAAATCCGGTCGATAAGACCCTGGTGCTTCTTGGGTTCGTCAACCGAAGTGGTTCCACCTATCTGGGCGATCTGCTTTCGAAACTCGATGGGTTTTCAGGTTTCAAGGAGCAGCTCAACCACAAGGCGGTGCTGAATACCTGCGCACGCAAACGGATAAAGACCTTTCCGGAATATATTCATCATATCGCAAGCGAAACCGAGGGGAGCGTGTTTGGGATAAAGGCCTCGGCGATGCAGGCGCGCATGTTGTTCCGCTGGCGTATTCCTGAAATGTTCTCGCGGACAAGAATGATACACATAATAAGAAACGACGTTGTTTCGCAGGCTGTATCCTTGCATGTCGCGCAACACACAGGCCAGTGGACCAGCCTGCAAGATGCGGCTTCCTCGTCGGCGCCTTATGATTTCAAGCACATAAAGGGCAGAATAGACGGCATAAACAATCAGAACGGCGAGATCCGACTGACTGCAAGCGTTTTGGGAATACCCGTTCACACGATCGTATACGAGGATTTTGTCGCGGATCAGGACGCTGGCATCGAGGGGGTAAGCAGGTTTCTGGGGGTCGAAGCAAGCGCAGGGGGGGTACATGCGCAATCAAGTTACAAGAAACAAAGATCACAAGAAAAATCGGACATGGTCGACAGGTTCAAACGGGAGCTGGCCGAGCTGTGGCTGCAAGAGGGCGACGCCTAGCGCCTGTTTCATGACGGACTGTCAAATGATTGAGACGCCAACCGTCATCACCGGGCGATCCGGATGAGTACCGGAAATCCCTTTCGGATTTCCGGAAGAATGCAACGCGTCTGGCCGTGGTTGTACAGGGGCAACTACGCGCTGCTTTCGGGCGCGCACAAACTCTTCGACCGGCGGTTCTATCTGCTCATGAACCCCGACGTCGCAGAAACCGAGATGGACCCCATTCAGCACTACCTGGTGTACGGCGCCGACGAGGGGCGCAATCCAAGCGCGGTTTTCAATACCCTGTATTACCGCCGGAAGATGCCCCAGCAAGAACGCTGGATGAACCCGCTGGTGCATTTCCTGCGCCACGGTGCCGGGCGGGGCATATCGCCGACCCCGTTCTTCAACCATGACATCTACGCCAGCCGGAACCGGGACGTCGCGGCGGTGTGGGGCGACCTGTTCGAACATTACGTGCGTCACGGCGTTCACGAGAACCGCGTTGCAACGGACATATTCGACCCGCAAAGATACCTGGCCGAGAACCCCGAGGCGAGGCAGTCGGGGATGAGCGCGCTTGCGCATTACCTATGCGTGGGGGATGCGCGCGGGGCGATCCCGATGCACTACGCCGGGGTGGGGGAGCGACGCGCCGACGGGACCTGTATCAGCCTGCCCCCGGGCCTGAAGGCCGAGATCGCGGCGTTGGCGCCCCAGGGCCCCGAGACCCCGGTGCTCGACGTGATCGTGCCGGTCTACCGCGGGAGGGAGGAAACGCTGTCATGTATCTGGCACGCCCTGCGGTCCCGTGGGGAGGTTGCCTTCGAACTCGTTGTCGTGGACGACTGCTCGCCCGAGCCGGGGCTGAGCCGGATCCTGCAGGGGCTTGCCGACAGCGGGCATGTCACGCTGCTGCGCAACGAGGAAAACCTTGGCTTCGTCAAGAGCGTGAACAGGGGCATGCAACTGCACCCTGACCGCGACGTGATCCTGCTCAACTCCGACACCGAGGTGTATCATGGTTGGGTGGACCGTCTGCATGCCGCCGCCAGGTCCGACAAGGTGCTCGGGACCCTGACGCCGCTGACCAATAACGGCACGATATGCAGCTATCCGCATTTCGCCGAGGACAACCCCCACACGCTGGAAGTCGACTACGAGACGCTGGACAGGATCGCGGGCGAGGCGAACGCGCAGGCCGCGCCGGTGCCGGCCCCGACCGCCGTTGGTTTCGCGATGTATATCAAGCGCGAAGTGATCGATGAAGTCGGCTATTTCGACGAAGAGGCCTTTGGCACCGGCTACGGCGAGGAAAACGACTTCTGCCAGCGGGCGCAGGCCGCCGGATGGCTGGACATGATCGCCACCAACGTGGTGATCCGCCACCTGGGCAGCATGTCCTTTCAGGAGGAGAAGGCGGACCGGGTAAGGCACGCGACCGCGGTGATCGACTCGCGGTATCCCGACTATAGCGGGCGCGTGCAGCGCTTCCTTGCGACGGACCCTTTGCGCGCGCACCGTGCACGGATCGACATGGAGCGGCTTGAGCGGCTCGTGGCCGATCGCAACGTTCTCGTGATTTCGCACAACCGCGGGGGCGGCACCGAGCAGTTCATTCAGCAGGATTGCGCCCGGATGGCCCGCGACGGCATTTCGGTTTTCCGTATGCGGGCCGACAGTCCGCGCCGGGACCGGGTGATGCACTTCCACGCCGAGGCGCCCGACCTGCCCAACCTCAGGCCGCTCGATTTCGACAGCGACCGCGACGAAATCGTCGCCCTGTGGCGGCGGTTGGGAATCCAGCGGATCGACATTCACCACATCGCGGATTTCGGCCGTCATGGCGCGCGCAGGCTGCTCGCCCTTCTGGAGGCGTCGGGGCTGCCTTGGCGCTATTGCGTTCACGATTACCTGCCCCTGTGCCCGCGCATCACGCTGTCGGACGATGTCGGCGTCTACTGCGGCGAGCCCGACAGCGCAGGCTGCCGGCGCTGTTTGCAGGCCCAGCACTCCGAGTTCGGACTCGTCGACATCGACTGGTGGCGAGATGAAAACCGGCGGTTGCTGTCGGGGGCAGAGGAATGCGTCGTCCCCGACCGGGACGTGGCCGAACGCCTCACGCGGTACTGGCCGGAGATACCCGTGCGCGTCGAGGCCCACGATTGCGCGGCGCCAGGGCGTCGGCCGGTGCGGTCACGGGGCCTTGACCGCGGGGATGGCGTGCTCCGGGTCGGGATCATCGGGGCGATTTCGACCATCAAGGGATATCACTATGTCCTCGACTGCGCGCGCCTTGCGCAGCAGCAGCAGATGCCGGTTAAATTCGTCGTCGTGGGATACACCAAGGACGACCGGCGCGCCGCCGAGGCCGGCATGGAAGTCACCGGGCGATACAGCCACGAAGAGGTGTTCGACCGCCTGGAGGAGCAGGAACTCGACGTCATCTTCGTGCCGTCGCGGTTGCCCGAGACGTACTCCTTCGCCCTTTCCTATGCCATCGACAGCGGCCTGCCGATCATCGTGTTCGACATCGGGGCGCCGCCATCGCGGCTGAGGGATCTCAAGGCCGAGAATTGCCATATCCTGCCCCTTGAAACCAAGCCAAAGGGATTGCTGAAGCTCCTTGGGCAGATGCGCCAGACCGGTCTGGAGACGTCAGGCTGAGCGGACAGGCCGCCCGATCCTGCGCGCGGTGCCGCGATATAGCGGCGGATGCGGGTCAGCCGCCGAGGTAGAGCTGGGCAATCTCCGGGTTGTCGAGAAGTGACGCGGCATTATCGCTGAGCCGCACCCGTCCGCTTTCCAGCACGTAGCCGCGGTCCACATGCGGCAACGCCTGACGGGCGTTCTGCTCGATCATCAGGACCGAGACACCGGTCTTGCGCAGCCCTGCCACGAGCGTGAAGATCTCCTCGACGATCCGCGGGGCAACCCCGGCCGACGGTTCGTCCAGCAGCAGAACCTCCGGCTCGGGGACAAGGGCACGCGCCAGCGCCAGCATCTGCCGCTCGCCGCCCGAAAGGGTGCCGGCCTCCTGCTTGCGCCGTTCGCCCAGAACCGGAAACAGCGCTGCCATGGCCTCGATCCGCTGCTCGCGCTGCGCACGCGACAGCCGCGCGCCGCCGATCTCGAGGTTTTCCAGAACCGTCATCGAGCTGAAAACGTTGGCAACCTGCGGAACGTAGGCCATGCCGTTCTGCACCATTCTTTCGGGTGCGTGGCCCGTCACGTCGCGCCCGGCCAGCGCAACCTGGCCCGCGGATGGGGCGATCAGTCCGAACAATGCCTTGATCAGCGTGGACTTGCCCGCGCCGTTGGGGCCAAAAACAAGAACGTGTTCGCCGCGACCGATCCGCAGGTCGATGCCGAAAAGTATCTGGAGCGCGCCATAGCCCGCCTGCAGGCCCTTCGCCTCGAGTGCTGTATCTTTCATGCTACCGCCCCGCCCAGATAGGCCTCGATCACCGCCGCGTTCGAACGGATCTCCTCGGGCGTGCCTTCGGCCAGCACCTGGCCCTGGTGCATGACGATGACGCGGTCGCAATAGCGCATGACAAGCTGCATCTCGTGTTCCACGATCAGGAAGGTGGTGCCTTGACGGTTCAACTCGGCGATCCGATCGAACAGGTCGCCCGCCAGCCGCCGGTTCACCCCCGCGGCCGGTTCATCCAGCAACATCAGCGGCGGGCGGCGCATCATCAGCCGGCCAAGCGAAAGCAGCTTGCGCTGCCCGCCTGAAAGGGTGCGCGCCAATTCGTCACGCATATGGGGGATCTCCAGCTCGGCAAGGACGGCCTCGGCCCGTGCGGCTGTCGCGCGTTCCTCTCGGCCTTGCGACAGCGCCGTGAAAAGCCCCGCTCGCAGGGTTTCGTTCTCGCGGGGGATGCCGGCGACCATGAGGTTTTCCCACACGGTCATCGACGGGTACAGCCGGGGCGTCTGGAAAGTTCGGCCAAGGCCCTTGTCGGCGATGTCTTCCGGTGCAAGCCCGGCGATTTCTTCGCCCGCCAGCAGGATGCTGCCCGAATCCGGCGATTGCACGCCGCTCAGCAGGTCGATCACCGTGGACTTGCCGGCGCCGTTGGGGCCGATGAGCCCCGTGATGGAACCGGGGCGCACACCGAAACTCGCGCCGTCGACCGCTCTCAGCCCGCCAAAGCTCTTGTGCAGGCCTGACACCTGCAGGATCGGGCCGCTTCCCGTTGTTGCGTGCACAGGTGGCGCGGTCTCCCCTGTATCCGCGTCAATGGCGGGCGCCTTGCGCCGCCGTTCCGGCAGCAGACCGCCGGGAAAGAACCGGATGACGGCGATCAACAGGAGACCGATCAACACGAAGCGCAGCGACGGCAGGAAGGAGGGGTTGGCCGCGGCGAGTTCGTCAAGCCCGGGCAGGCCGCCCACGAAACGTGTTCCCTCGCGGATGGCGATGAGCACGAAGGCGCCGAGCAGTGCGCCCCAGTGGTTGCCGGTTCCGCCCATGAGCATCGCCAGCCATATCTGGAATGTAACGATTGGCACGAACTGGCCCACATGCACGACCCCCAGCGAGTGGGTCCACAGCGCGCCGGCGATGCCCCCCACGGCCCCGCCGATGGCGAGTGCCTGAAGCTTGGCCACCGACGTCCGCTTGCCGAGGGTGCGGGCCGAAACCTCGTCGTCCCTGATCGCCCGCAGAACGCGGCCGAAAGGCTTTTCCCCCAGATGCCGCAGAAGCGAGAAGATGCCCCCAACCACGACGGCGGTCAGGGCGAGGTAGAACAAGGCGTAACTGTCGGGCGTGAACATCCCGCCGAGCGGCTGGGGCACGTTGGCGATACCGAACTCACCGCGTGTGAGCCACGTTTCGTTGCCCAGGACAGAGCGGACGACCTCGGCCATGGCGAAAGTGGCCACGGCAAGGTAATGGGTGGCCAGCCGGGCGCTGACCGCCCCGATGAAAAGGGCGAGCAGCGCGCCGACCGCGCCCGCGGCTATGAAGCCGGCCCAGACGGGCAGGCCAAGCCCGATGTCGTAACGGGCCGAGGCCGCGACATAGGCATCCGACCCGACCGGCGGCAGGGTCACGATGGCCGAGGCGAAGGCGCCAACTGCAAAAAAGGCCACGTAGCCGAAATTGATGACGCCGGCGAAGCCGAACTGCAGGTTCAACCCCACTGCCAGCAGCCCGTAGACGAGCGCCAGCGAGATCAGGCCGGTAGCAAAAGCGATCAGGTCCATGTCAGCCTCTCCCGCCCATCAGTCCGCGGGGCCGCAGCACCAGCACCAGGATGAGCACGACGAACGCAAAGGCGTAGGAGTAGTTCGCGGCCACGTAGGTCGCGCCCAGCTCCATCGCGAGACCGATGAGCAGCCCGCCGACCATCGCGCCGTAGGGGCTGCCGATCCCGCCCAGGAGAACCGCGGCAAAGACCACCAGCAGGAAATGCCAGCCCATCTGTGGCGCCACGGTGATCTGCGTGATCGCCAGCAGGATGCCGCCCAGCCCGCCGATCACCGCCGACACGAACCACGTTGCATCAAGCACGCGGCGCGACGAGATGCCTGCCACCCGCGCCAGCATGGCATCGTCAGCCACCGCGCGCATCTTCTTGCCCAGCATCGTGAAGCGCAGCAACAGGTGCACCGCCAGCATCGCCAGCAGCGCAACGCCCAGGATGATGAGCTGTTCGCGCGGGATGAACAGCCCGCCGAGCTCGATCGGGCGCATGAGCGGCAGCGGAAAACGGACCGGGTTGGAGCCCGCGATCATGCGCACGATGTTCTGCGCGACGAAGGCGACGCCGACGCTCGTGACCAGAAGCGGCAGCAGCCCGCGATCCATCAACGGGTCATAGAAAAGGCGCGCGACGAGTACCCCGATGAGTCCCACCGCGGCCGCCGCGGTCAGCCCTGCCAGCGGCAGGCCCAGCCCGGCCTGTGCCAGCACGAGGCAGAAGAACGCGCCGAGGGTCAGGAATTCGCCGAAGGCGAAGTTGATGAACCGGGTCACGCCGTAGGCCAGCGTCAGGCCGACGGCGCTGACCGCGATAACCCCGCCGAGCGCGAGGCCGTAAACCAGCGTCTGCAGAAAGATCATGCTCGAATGCCCGTTCCAACGGCGGGTGTTTTGGTATCGCCCCCGGCCGCCGCCGTCACGCCCGGGGGCCTGTCAAACGCTTAGTCGAGCGCCGAGGCGGGCACGACCGCCACCGTGGTCCACGCTCCGTTCTGGACCTGCCGGATGCCGAAGGGGGCGGCGATGTTGCCCCATTCGTCGAAATCGATCGGGCCCACGAGACCGCGGTAGTCGATCGACTCGCCCGCTTCGAGCGCCGCCTTGCCCTCGGTGTAGCTGGTGACCTGCGTCTTGCCCTCGCCGGGATCGGACACGGCGCGGATGTGCCGGGCCAGCGTGGCGCGGGTGATCTCGCCATCGTCCATCTGGTCGCTCAGCATGGCCAGTGCGATGACGTTCATCGAGTCGTAGGTGTTGGTGCCGAAAATCTTGACCTCTTCGCCCGCGTATTCCTCGTAGCGGGTCTCGAAGGCGCGGTTGAGATCCTGGCCTTCCTCCGACGCGACTTCCTCAAGGCCGTAGGTCCCCTGCACCAGATCGGCGCCGGCCAGCTCGATATACTCGGCATTGGTCTGATCCTGCGTCACGAACCATTGCCCGTCATAACCCGACTGGAAGGCGTTGGTCATCACGCGGGCCGACTCCTCGGGCGCGGCGACGAGCACGATGCCGTCGGGATCGGCGGCAAGGGCTTCCTGCACCTCGGAACGGTAGGAGGGCTTGCCCGGCGTGAACTCGATCACCTCGGCCAGCTCGACCCCGTATTCGGCAAAGCTGCGTTCAATCGGTTCGAGAAACGACACCATTGCCGGGGATTGCGCGACCATCAACACCGGGTTTTCCCATGCGCTCGCGCCCTCGCCCAGATATGCCGCGTCGGTCGCGGCCCGCGCGATGGCCTTGCCGCCAAGCGAGTCGGACGGCACGGTGCGGAAACACACGTCCTTGCAGGCGCGGTCCAGTTCGGTCGTGCCGGCCGTCGGCGTGACCATCGGCACACCGTTGTCAATGATCAGGTTCTTGGACCCCGAAAACGACAGCGAGGTCGGTCCGACCAGCGCCATGACGTTGTCCACGTTGATCAGCTTCTGCGCGGCCGTGGTGCCCGCGTCGACGACGCCCTCGGTGTCGCCCTGCACGAAGGCAATCTCGCGCCCGCCGATCCCGCCGGAACCGTTGACCTCCTCGGCGATCATCTGCGCCACCGGCTGCACGTTCTCGCCGACCCACGCATATTGCCCCGTAAAGGGCAGCAGGAGCCCGATCTTCAGCGGGTCGTCCTGCGCCGTGGCGGCACCGGCCCCCAGCATGCCGGCGCAGATCACGGCGGCCCGGCCCGCGTTTTTGACGAATGCGGTCATTGCGTATCCTCCCTGTATCCTCTGGGGCGCTTCGCTTGTGCACCGCGCCCCGGCTGCGGGCTTACGGTACGTAGGCGCCGGCCGGACTGCAACCACTCACGGGCCCCGAATGATGCGGGATGCACGACCGGTCCTTGCAGGAATTACCGCTTTCGCCTGCCTGTTTGGTATGACAGTGGCCTGTGTGCATGAATTGACAGGTGTTCTGGTTACGTGCGCTGGCAATTTCCGTGAACTGGGCGCACCATCGGACCGATGCAGGAGGCGGATTTTCCCATGTGCCCAAGACCCAGCCTGAATTTTCTCTTTGCGGTGTTTCTCGTGGCCGCGCTGTGCGCCGCGCCGGACATGCCGGGCGCGCAGGGCGCCCGGGGCCCTGCCGCCGTGACCGTGACGGAGGTGCAGACACGTACGGTCACGCTGACCACCAAGCTGCCCGGCCGGGTGGCGGCATCGGCACAGGCCGAGGTCCGCCCGCAGGTCAACGGCATCATAGAGGAACGTCTTTTCGAGGAAGGGGCGCAGGTCGAACAGGGACAGGCGCTCTACCAGATCGACACGGACACCTACGACGCACAAGTCGCCAGTGCCAAGGCCGCGGTCACGCAGGCCGAGGCGCAGTTGCGCGCCGCCGAGACAGAGGCCAAGCGGCTGCTTGAGCTGCAGGACCGCGACGTGGCCAGCCAGCAGGCCGTGGACGACGCCGTGGCCGCGCGGGAAACCGCCGCCGCCGCGTTGCAGGTGGCCAGGGCAAGGCTGCGTTCGGCAGAGATCGAACTGGAGCGTACGACCGTCCGGGCGCGGCTGACCGGGGAAATCGGCCTGTCGCGCACCAGCCCCGGCGCCCTCGTCACGGCGAGCCAGTCCAACCCGCTGGCCATAATCCGGGCGCTTGACCCGGTTTACGTCGATGTCACCCAGTCCGCGGCCGAGTTGCTTGAATGGCAGCGCCGTCAGGCATCGGGGCCCGAGGATGTCCCGCAACGCGAGGTCGAGCTGATCCTGGCGGATGGGCAGCGGTATTCCGAAACCGGCGTGCTGACCGCGGCCGAGCCCAATGTCGACCCGCTGACGGGGGTCGTCACGCTGCGCATGGAGTTCGCCAACCCTGACAGGCTGCTGCTGCCGGGTATGTATGTTCAAGTCGTCCTGCCGACCGTGACGCAGGAAAACGCGGTGCTGGTGCCCCAACAGGCGGTGACCCGCGACAGGCGGGGCAGGCCGGTCGCCTGGGTGGTCGGCCAGGACAATGTCGTGGAAGAACGCGCGCTGACCATTCTGCAGGATCTCGGGGCGGACTGGGTGGTGAGCGAGGGGCTGAGCGGCGGCGAACGTCTGGTTCTCGAAGGCTTCCAGAAAACCCAGCCCGGCGCCGAGGTCGCGCCGCAGCCGCGGGACCCGGCCGAACAGGCCAAAGACTGACGCCGGACAAGACAGGACGCCCGCCATGGCCCGATTCTTCATAGACAGACCGGTTTTCGCCTGGGTGATCTCGATTCTCATCATGGGGGTCGGGCTGCTGGCGATCTCGGTGCTGCCCGTGGCGCAGTACCCCGAGATCGCGCCACCGCAGGTGGAGGTCAGCGCGACCTATCCCGGCGCCTCGGCCGAGACGGTGGCCAACACTGTGACGCAGGTGATCGAACAGCAGATGACCGGGCTGGACGGGCTGCGCTACCTGTCCTCGTCCTCCACCTCGGACGGGCGCAGCACCATCACGCTGAATTTCGAGACCGGCACGGACCCCGACATCGCGCAGGTGCAGGTGCAGAACAAGCTGTCGCAGGCGACGCCCCTGCTGCCACAGGCCGTTCAGCGCCAGGGCGTGACGGTCGAGAAGTCATCGGCCGGGTTTCTCATGGTGGTGGCTTTGATCGCCGAGCAGGGCGATTACGAGGAAGTCGACCTTGCCGATTACATGATCACCAACCTCGTGGACGAGCTCAGCCGGATCGAGGGGGTGGGCAGCGTCAATGTCTTTGGCGCGCAATACGCGATGCGGATATGGCTGGACCCCTCCAAGCTGGCTGCCTACGAACTGACGCCGGCGGACGTTGTCAGGGCCGTGTCGGAGGAAAACGCGCAGGTTTCGGCCGGCGCCTTCGGCAGCCGCCCCACGGTCGAGGGCCAGATGCTCAACGCCACCGTCACGGCGCAATCGCTGCTGCGCACGACCGAGGATTTCCGCCAGGTCGTGCTGCGGGCGGAAACCGATGGCGGGCTGGTTCTGCTGAACGACGTGGCCGAGGTGGAAATCGGCGCCGAGAACTACGGCACGATCGCGCGCTTCAACCGTGACACGACCGCGGGCATGGCCATCAGCCTCGCGCCCGGTGCCAACGCGCTCGACACCGCCGCGCGGGTGAAATCGCGGCTTGACGCGTTCGCCGCGTTCTTCCCCGAGGGTGTGCGCCACGTGATCCCCTATGACACGACCCCCTTCGTCGAGATCTCGATCAAGGAGGTGGTCAAGACCCTGTTCGAGGCGATCGGGCTGGTGTTCCTCGTGATGTTCCTTTTCCTGCAGAACCTGCGCGCCACCCTGATCCCCACGCTTGCGGTGCCGGTGGTCTTGCTGGGCACTTTCGGCATTCTCGCGGCCTCGGGGTTCACCATCAATACGCTGACCATGCTGGCCATGGTGCTGGCCATCGGCCTGCTGGTGGATGATGCCATCGTCGTGGTCGAAAACGTCGAGCGCATCATGGAGCAGGACGGGCTACCCCCGCGCGAGGCCACCTACAAGTCGATGGGGCAGATCACCGGGGCGCTGGTGGGAATCGCGATGGTGCTCTCGGCCGTTTTCGTGCCGATGGCATTCTTTCCCGGCTCGACCGGCGTGATCTACCAGCAGTTCGCCATCACCATCGTGTCGGCCATGGCGCTGTCGGTCGTCGTGGCGATCACGCTGACGCCGGCGCTTTGCGCGTCGATCCTCAAGCGGCCAGGCCATGGCGCGAAGCGCGGTTTCTTCGGGCTGTTCAACCGTGGTCTCGAAAGGGTGATCAGCGGCTACACCGGGTCGGTGCGCTGGTCGATCCGCCGGCCGCTGCGCGTGGGACTCGTCTATGTCGCGCTTGGCGCGGCCGTGGTGGTGATGTTCATGCGCACCCCCACCGGGTTTCTGCCGGAAGAGGACCAGGGCATCCTTTTCACGCTGATCCAGGCCCCCACCGGTGCCACGGCCGAGCGCACGCTCGATGTCGTCAAGCAGGTCGAGGACTATTATCTCGAACAGGAAACCGACGTGGTGGACACCATGTTCGGGGTGGTCGGCTTCAGCTTTTCCGGGCGCGGGCAGAACGTGGGCATCGCCTTTGTCCAGCTCAAGGACTGGAAAGACCGGCCGCGCCCCGACCAGAGCGTTCAGGCGTTGGCCGGGCGGGCCTTCGGGGCGTTCAGCCAGATCAGGGACGCACAGGTTTTCCCGGTCGTGCCGCCCTCGGTGATCTCTCTGGGTAACGTGTCGGGTTTCGATTTCTATCTTCAGGCACGGGGCGGGCAGGGCCACGACACGTTGCGTAACGCGCGCAACCAGTTGCTTGGCATGGCGGCGCAGAGCGAGCTGATCGCCTCTGCACGGCCAAGCGGGCTGGAGGACGCGGCGCAGTTCAACCTTGATATCGACTGGCGCAAGGCCGGTGCGATGGGGCTTTCGGCCACGGATGTCGGCAACCTGCTGACGACCGCTTGGGCGGGGCGGTACGTGAACGATTTCATCTACAACGGCCGCATCAAGCGCGTCTACGTGCAGGGAGAGCCGGAATCACGCGCGCAGCCCTCGGACCTCAAGAAATGGCGGGTGCGCAACGAAAGCGGCGGCCTGGTGCCGTTCTCGAACTTCGCGCAGGGAGCGTGGACCTATGGGCCGCAGGGGCTCTACCGCTACAACGGCGTCCCGGCCATGCAGGTTCAGGGCAGCCCCGCGCCCGGCGTGTCGACCGGCGACGCGATGGCCGAAATCGAGCGTCTGGCTGCGCAGTTGCCGGGCGAGTTCGACGTCGCGTGGACCGGTCTTTCGCTGGAGGAGCGCGAATCCGGCAACCAGGCGCCGTTACTCTACGCGCTGTCGGTGGCGGCGGTGTTCCTGTCGCTCGCCGCGCTGTACGAGAGCTGGGCGATCCCCTTCGCCGTGATGCTGGCCATGCCGATCGGCGTGCTGGGGTCGCTGATCGGGGCGTGGCTGGGGGATTTCGACAACGGGGTTTTCTTTCAGGTGGGGTTGCTTACGGTGATCGGCCTGACCTCGAAGAACGCGATCCTGATCGTCGAGTTCGCGCGGGACAAGTACGCCTCGGGCATGAAGGTGCGCGATGCCGTGGCCGACGCGGCAAGGGAACGTTTCCGCCCGATCGTGATGACCTCGATGGCCTTCTCGCTGGGGGTCCTGCCGCTGGTGCTCAGTTCCGGCGCGGGCGCCGGCGGGCGCAACGCGATCGGCTCGGGTGTGCTGGGGGGCACTCTGTCCTCCACCATACTGGGGATCGTGTTCGTGCCGCTCTTCTTCGTGATCGTCGTTCGGCTCTTCCGCCGGGGCGGCGCCGAGGGATAGGACATGAAAGGGCCGGCAGGGCGCGTTCGCCGTGCCGGCCCGGTCCCTCTTTGGTCCTGCGGCCCCGGTCGGGGGGCGCCGTGACCGCGTCAGGCCGCTGGCAGGGAAATGGCCCGTGCGGCGGCCCCGTCCCGGGCGCCGTAATGCACCAGAACCCGCGCGGCCAGTTCTGCCCCCTGACGGCCGGCCGCGTCGACGGCCCGGCCCTGGGCCAGTGCCGCGAGGAAGCCGCTGGCATAGGCATCACCCGCCCCGGTGGTATCCACCACGCGGGACACCGGCAGTGCCGGGATATGATGCCGGCCCGAGGCGTCGGCAACCACCGAGCCCTCGTCATGCCGGGTGACCGCCGCGACCGGCACATGCGCGGTCGCCCAGTCCAGCGCCATGTAGGTGTCCTCCGTCCCGGCCAGCGCCCCGATCTCGATGTGGTTGCCGATCAGGATATCGGCGTGCCGCTCGACGAAGTTGCGCATGACCCCCTCGTTGCGCCGGACGCAATCCGCGTCCGACGGGGTGAGCGCGACGCGCGCGCCGGCGGCCTTGGCCTTTTGCGCCGCGTCCTCGATGACCGCCGCGCCCTGCGGCGCATCCCACAGGTAGCCTTCGACGAACAACATGTCGAAGCTGTCGGGCATGGCACCGCCCAGGTCGGAGGGTTTCATCGTCGTGGCCGCGCCAAGGTAGGTGCTCATCGTGCGTTCGCCATCGGGCGTGACCAGCACGACGCAGCGCCCGGTGCCGGCCTCTTCCGGGGCGGCAGCGGCCACGGGTGCGGCGATGCCCAGCTCTTCCATCTCATCGCGGAAACTGCGCCCGAGATCGTCGGAAGCCACCTTGCCCAGATAGGTTCCGGTGACGCCGGTCTCGGAGAGATGCGCAACGGAATTGGCCACCGACCCGCCGGACTGGCGCACGCCGGGGCCGACCTCGTCGAAGAGCGCGTGGGCCGCTTCGGCATCCACCAGATGCATGCCGCCATGCGTCAGCCCGTGGCGCGTTATCACCTCGGGATCGACGGCTGCGACCACGTCCACCAGCGCGTTGCCGAGCCCCACGATATGCGGTGTCTTGTCGGTCATGTCCGCTCTCCTCAGTACCTGTAGTGTTCCGGCTTGTAGGGGCCTTGGGGTTTGACGCCGATGTAGTCGGCCTGGTCGGGGCGCAGCTCGGTGAGCTTGACG
>NZ_JBISDG010000052.1:0-19190 GCF_044472985.1 Roseovarius salis
TCGCCCGTTTCATGCCATTCATCTGCCCCGAACGCCGTGGCGGCACGGCCCGCCGCGTCGGTCACGGCGCCCGATGCAAAGGCACGCGCCACGTCGCCAACCGCGAGCGGAGAGCGCGCGTCCGGGCAGGCCAGGGCGATCATGGCCGTGGGCGGGCGCGGCAACAGCTCCTCGACACGGCCATCCTCCTCGGTCAGCAGCAGAAGGTAATCGCCCTCGGGCATGGGATCGTCAGGCGGCAGGGGCTGCCGGGGGTGCTCGCACTCTTCTGTCAGCGGCTCGGCCTGATGGGCCAGAGCGTGGCCGGGGTGAAAACGGCCATCTGTATACTTGGCGATGTTCGAGGCCCGGGCGAGATAGGTCTTGCCCTTGGTGTGCAGGCCCCCGACCCAGCGCCAGCCCAGCGTGTTGGAGGCCGGATCCCCGTCGGCGAGATGGCGCAGGAAGAAATCCGCCCCGAGCTCCCATGGCAGGCGGAGCGTGAAGATCCATATTGACGCGAACCACATGCGGGCATGGTTGTGCAGGTAGCCGGTTTCAACCAGTTCCCGCGCCCAGTGGTCGAAGGCGTCGATCCCTGTGCGCCCCATGACGGCGGCCTCGTGATCCATGGCGAGCCCGGTGTCCCGCGACAGCTTTTCCAGACCCTTGTCGACACCGGCCCTGTAGCTGTCCCAGACGGTCGGGCGCTGCTCCAGCCAGCCCTTGAAATAGCCCCGCCACACGACCTCCTGCACGAATTTCTCGGCGTTGGACGGCGTATGGCGTGCCAGTGTAGCGCGCAGCACCTCGTGCTCGGTCACCAGCCGGTGGCGAATCCACGGTGACAGCGTCGAGACGTTGTCGCGACGACCGGGACCGAAATCATGGTTGCGCAGCCGTGCATACGTCTTGCCCGCGCGCGGCAGGAAGGTGTGCAGCCGGTCAAGACCGGCCTGCCGACACGGCGTGAATGCGCCCGCGGCAGCTTGCTCGAGGCCCGGCAGGGGTGGCGTGGCGGCAGGGTCTGTCATGGGGCGGTCCTCTCCGTCCGTCGATGCGGGGTGACATAGCCCTTTGCGTGTGCCTGTCATGCGGCGCAGGCGCGCAGATCGTGCGCCATCCTTGCACGTCCTGCTTTCCAATGCGCAGGAGTGAGATAGCTTATCGGTCGAAGGAGGCGCGATGCTGCTCGAGGTCGAAAACCTGTGCAAATCCTATCCCGGGCCCGAAGGGCGCGTGGATGTCCTGCGCGGCGTGGACCTGACGCTCGGCGCCGGCCGGACGCTGGCGCTGACGGGCGAGTCCGGGTCCGGCAAGAGCACGCTGCTGCATCTTGTTGGCGGGCTCGATACCGCCGATCGCGGCAGCATCCGGCTGGATGGGCAAGAGGTGACGGGGCTGGATGACCGTGGGCGCGCGGGCTTGCGGCGCCAATGCGTCGGGATCGTGTTTCAGCAGTTCAACCTGATACCGTCACTGACGGTGGCCGCGAATGTCTCGTTCCAGGCGCGGCTGGCCGGGCGCGAGGACAGGACCCACATCGCCCGGCTGGTGGACGCGCTGGGCCTGTCCGAGCAAATGCGGAAATATCCCGAACAGCTGTCGGGCGGGCAGCAGCAGCGCGTCGCGATTGCGCGCGCCCTTGCGGTGCGTCCCCGGTTGGTGCTGGCGGATGAACCCACCGGCAACCTCGACGAAGCCACGTCGGACGTGGTCTTGCGGCAGATGCTGGACCTTGTGGCCGATACCGGCGCGGCGCTGATGATGGTCACGCATTCCCCGGCCCTGTCCCGGAGGATGGAACACGGTTTGCACCTCAGCCGGGGGCGCTTGACGTGACGCGCGCGGGATTGGAGGCGTTGCTGTCGCACTGGCGGCGCAATCCGCTGCAGCTCTTCACGCTGGTGGCGGGTCTGGCGCTGGCCACCGCGCTGTGGTCCGGGGTTCAGGCCGTCAATTCGGAAGCGCGGGCGAGCTATGACGCGGCGGCGGCGATGCTGGGCGAAGGGCGCCATGACCAGCTGGTGCCGCGGGCCGGCGACACGATCCCGCAGCACAGATATGTCGCGCTGCGCCGCGCGGGCTGGCAGGTGGCCCCGGTGCTGGACGGCCGCCTGCGCGCGGGGGGCACACCGGTGCGGATCGTCGGGATCGATCCTCTCACGGCGCCGGGCGGGGCGGGCCCCGTCACGCGGGCCGGGGACATGCCGCTGCCCGCCTTTCTGTCCGAACGGGTGGTTTTCGCCAACCCCGAGGTCGCGGTAGCCTTGGCCGGAGCGCTGCAGCACCGGGTTGTGCCGGACCCGGGCATAGCCCCCGGCACGGCGCTCGCGGATGTGGGCGTGGCGCAGGAATTGCTGGACCGTCCCGGCGAGCTGAGCCGCCTGGTCCTGCACGATGTCCAGCCGGTGGGCCGCCCGCCACTGCAAGATGTCGCGCCCGGCCTCGTGCGTCGGCCCGCGCAGCGGGGGGCCGAGGTGGGACGCCTGACAGACAGTTTCCACCTCAACCTGACCGCCTTCGGGCTGTTGAGCTTTGCCGTGGGGATATTCATCGTGCACGGTGCCATCGGCCTTGCCTTCGAACAGCGCCGGGCGATGGTGCGCACCCTGCGGGCGCTGGGAATGCCATTGCGGCGGCTCATGATCCTGATGACCGCCGAACTGGTGGTGCTTGCCCTCGCCGCCGGGGGGCTGGGCGTGGGCTTGGGCTATGTTCTGGCAGGGGCGCTGTTGCCGGACGTGGCGGCAACGCTTGAGGGCCTTTATGGCGCTCAGGTGTCGGGATCGCTGCAGTTGAGGCCGGCGTGGTGGCTGTCGGGCCTCGGGATCGCGGTGGCGGGCAGCCTGCTGGCCGCGGCCAACGCGCTCTGGCGCACGGCGCGGATGCCCGTCCTGTCCGGCGCCGGTGCGCGCGCATGGTCCATGGCCGCCAGCCGGTGGCGCGGCGGTCGGGCGGTTGCCGCCATCCTGCTGCTGGCCGCCGCGGCGGCGCTGATCCCGCTGGGCGAGGGGCTGGTGATGGGGTTCGCCTGCCTCGCCTGCCTGCTGCTTGGGGCGGCGCTGGGGCTGCCTCTGGTGCTCGGCCGGGTTCTGGCAGTGGCCGAGGGCAGGGCGCGCTCGGCGCTATGGCACTGGTTCTGGGCGGACAGCCGCCAGCAACTGCCGGGGCTGAGCCTCGCGTTGATGGCGCTGTTGCTTGCAATGGCGGCGAATGTGGGTGTGTCGACCATGGTATCCAGCTTTCGCCTGACCTTCACCGGCTTTCTTGACCAGCGTCTCGCGGCAGAGCTGTATGTCAGCGCGGAGGACACCGCCCAGGCGGCGCGGCTGGCCCGGTTCGTGGCCGATCGCGCCGACGCCGTGCTGCCGGTGCTGTCGGTGGAGGCACGGCTGGCCGGGGAGACGGCGGAGATCCACGGCGCACGCATCGGGTCCACCTATACCGAGAACTGGGATTTTCTTGCCGCCGACGGGGCGGTATGGGACCGCGTTGCCGCGGGCAAGGCGGTAATCGTCAATGAACAGTTGGCGCGGCGGGCCGATCTATGGCCGGGAGACAAGCTGACGATCGTGCCGGGGCGCACGCTTCCTGTCGCGGCGGTCGTGGCCGATTACGGCAATCCCGCCGGGCAGGCCGTTATTGGCGAGGCGCTGTTCCGCGCGCTGTTCCCGCAGGTGCGCGCCGAACGGTTCGGCCTGCGCACGGATGACCCGGACGCCATGCGCGCGGCGTTGACCGGGGAATTCGGCCTGTCGGAGGGGCAGATCATGGATCAATCCGCGATCAAGGCCTTTTCCATGAGGGTGTTCGAACGGACCTTTACCGTGACCGGCGCGCTGAACGTCCTGACGCTGGCCGTGGCCGGTTTTGCCATGCTGATGAGCCTGCTCACGCTGGCCGGGATGCGCCTGCCACAGCTTGCGCCGGTCTGGGCGCTCGGCCTGACGCGGGCCATGCTGGGGCGGCTGGAGCTTTTGCGGGCGCTCATCCTTGCCATGCTGACGCTGCTAGCCGCGCTGCCGCTGGGGCTGGCGCTCGCATGGGTTCTGCTGGCGGTGGTCAATGTCGAGGCGTTCGGCTGGCGTTTGCCAATGTATCTCTTTCCGCTGGATTACGCGAAACTTGCCCTCTTTGCGCTGCTGGCGGCGGTGTTGGCCGCGCTGTGGCCGGCGCGGCGGCTGGCACGTGTCCCTGCCGCCGATCTTCTGAAGGTTTTCGCCAATGAACGCTAGGGTGCTCGTGCTGCTGCTGTTTATGGCGTGCCCCCTGCCTGTGCTGGCCCAGGGGTTCGCGGGCATGGGGACCGATGCGGACGGGTTCGCCGTGCCGCGGCCTGAGCCGGAGTTCGAGTTTCCCGCCGATCACGGGGCGCATCCCGACTACCGCATAGAATGGTGGTACCTCACCGCCAACCTGCAGGGACCGGATGGCACGGCCTACGGGCTGCAATGGACGCTGTTCCGCTCCGCCCTCGCGCCCGGAGAGGCGCCGGGCTGGCAGAGCCCGCAGGTCTGGTTCGGCCATGCGGCCGTGACGACGCCGGGCGCACACCATGTCGCCGAGCGTTATGCCCGCGGCGGGATCGGGCAGGCCGGGGTCGAGGCGGCGCCGTTTTCCGCTTGGATCGATGACTGGCACATGAAGGGCGAGGATCTCGACCGCGTCGCGGTGCGCGCGAGCGGCAATGACTTTGCCTATGACATGACGTTGAGCGCCGAGGGCCCGATGGTGTTCCACGGGCAGCGCGGTTATTCGGTGAAATCCGAGCAGGGCCAGGCGAGCTATTACTACTCGCAGCCCTTTTACGACATATCGGGGGCGATCGAGCTGCCCGGGGGGCGCGTCGACGTGACGGGCACGGCATGGCTCGACCGGGAATGGTCGTCGCAGCCGCTGGCGGCGGACCAGACCGGCTGGGACTGGTTCTCGCTCTCTTTCGATACGGGCGAGAAGCTCATGGCGTTCCGCCTGCGGCAGACGGATGGCGGCCATTTCGTTTCCGGCACATGGATCGCGCCGGATGGGACGACATCGCCGCTGGGCAACGGTATGCTTGATGCCGAACCGCTGGATGTCACGGGCGTGGCGGGGCGTGATGTGCCAACACGCTGGGCGCTTGAGGTGCCGGGACGCGGCGTGCGCGTTACGGTCGAGGCCGTGAACCCCCGTGCGTGGATGGATACCGCCGTGCCCTACTGGGAGGGTCCGGTCACCGTGTCCGGCAGCCATTCCGGCCGGGGATACCTGGAGATGACGGGTTACGAATGATCACGGGCGCGCGTGCACTTTTGCGCGGGCCTTGCGGGGGGCTGTCAGTGCCGCGATGCCGCGTTCATGCGCTGCTGGATGCCGTCGCGCGACAATGCCGATTTCGGTTGATCGGTATCACGAAGCTTTTCCGTCGCGCGAACGCTGAGGTAAGCGAACGCCACCACGAAACCAAGCGTGCCAAATGCGAGAATTCCTACAAGCGTTTCCATGTCTGTTCCTTTCGGTTTGATATCCGAAATACGCTCCACGGAACATGCTGGATCAACGGAGGATCAGAAAAATCAAGCATTTTCAGTTGCATAAAAATGTATTCTGCGTTGCGGCAAAAGATTTCCATTGCGCCGGCGGCGTTTGGCGGCGGGTCTGTTCAGTTCACAAGAACGATCACGCCCAGCCAGAAGACCAGTATCCCGATCCAGCCGAACTGCGCCGCGACCAGGCCGAGGGCCAGCAGGATCGCCAGAACCCCGGCGGTGATGAGACTTTGATCGCGCAAGGGCCGTTGCCTGATATCGGCGTCGATGTCCCGGATCGGGCGCCGGCGGAACACGCCGGAAATGATCAGCACCGCCACCTTGCGGCAGAGTGCCCCCGCACCGGCGGTCAAATCACGGGATGTACGTGCCATCTGGTCCCCGCCTGTGGCTTGTTCGTCGTCACGCCATCGGATCGCGCCTAGCATGCCGCGCCCCAGCACGGCAATATCGGCTGGATACCGTCAAGGCGCCGCGCGGCGGGCGCGTTTTACGGCCGGGCCTCGTGCAGGGGTTTCCTGTTTTTCGCGTGCCGCTCGATCAGCTTCTTCTGAAGCCTGCCCTCGGGGATGAAGCGGGCCGGTTCCGGTTGCGCGCCGTCCTGCGCGCATTCGGGAAAGATGGTCAGGATCTCTTGCCGCGCCTCGGGCGATACCGATTTCAGGGCTTCGGGGCCGGTGAACAGGCTTTCGGTCGGGGCACCCTCTGCGACGATGACCTCGTGCGCGTCGAACAGGAGGTGGAAATACTCCACCTCGTTGATCGACTGGTCAACGAAGATACCGGGCAGGGCGGTCAGTTTGATCGCCGGAACCAGCACCTCTGAAACCCCGAACATGCGATTGGCAATCCTGGAGTGGATCAGCATCCGGTGCTGCCGCGAAACGAGCATGTCCCGCACGGGCAAGCCCTCGCCCAGGGCGCCGGCGCAGATGCGCACCGGGCGCAGCTTGGGGTTTGCCTCGATGTCGCGTATGACGAAAGTGCGGCGAAAGATCTTGCGCAGGCGCAATCCCTCCCCCGTGTAGCCGCGGATGATTTCGCCGCCGCGCAGGTTTTCCACCGGCGTTTCGCCGTCTTCCGTTTCGATCATCGTTCCCGTGACGAAGCAAACGGGATCGAGATCCTCGTAGGGGGTGGGAGTCGTGTTCGACACCCATGACGTGTCGACGAGCGTCGCGTTCTGGAGCGTGCTGCCATCGGTGGGCGTGAACACCTTGCGGCCGTCAGCGAGGTAGAACGTCGTCCCGGTGATCGTCGTCACGGTGCCATCCGCCAGCTGGACCGTGACAGTGTCGCCGGCATAGGACGCTATGATCGACGTGTCGTCAATCTTGTCGTCCGACGGCCGCCACCACGGACCTTTGCTGGTACTGCTGTCCACGACGCCATCGTCATTGGCGTCATTGACCTGAAAGTTCTGCACTTGCAGCTCGGTACCGGCCGGCGGCGGATTCGCCGGGTCCATCAGATAGAACTCGTCTACCTTTATCGCCATGTCTGCTCGCCTCAGCTGCTCTGCGTCGTTAGTCGCGCAGATTTCGGCTAAGATTACGTGAAGTCCGCCATTTTGTCGAGACGGTTAATCCCGAACCCGGTCCCGGTGCGGGCGGGATGACCGGCGGCGCATTGCAATCGCGGCCCGTTTGGCATCTGATGCGCGATGATAGAGGGGAGGAGACCATGCCGGACCATCTGTTGCTTGACCAGGAGCACGGGATGCTGCGCGACCAGATCCGCCGCTTCGTGGCGGAGAGGGTGCAGCCCGCAGGCGACCGTTGGGAAAAGGATGGCTGCGTGCCGCGCGAGGTGCTGCGCGAGATGGGGCGCCTGGGTTTTCTGGGCATCCGCTACCCAGAGAAATACGGTGGCGCGGGCATGGACACGCGCGCCACTGCCGTCCTCGCCGAGGAGCTGGGGCGGTCGAGCTATTCCGGCTTTGCCATCACCGTGCTGGTTCATACCGACATGGCCTCGGTGCATGTTTTCAACGCGGGCTCGGAAGTGCAGAAAGCTGCCCACATGCCCGGCATCGTCTCGGGCGAGACGATTACCGCCGTTGGCGTGACAGAGCCCGGCGCCGGATCCGACGTGAAGGGCATCCGCACCACCGCGCGCCGCGAGGGGGGCGACTATGTCCTCAACGGCGCCAAGATGTTCATCACCAACGGTGTGCACGCCGATCTCTACTGCATCGCCGCCAAGACGGACCCGGACGGCCCCGCCAGCGGGTCGGTGACCATGTTCCTCGTGGAAAAGGGCACCCCGGGTTTCAGCGTGAGCCGCGCGCTCGACAAGCATGGCTGGCGCTCCTCCGATACCGCCGAGCTGCGGTTCGAGGAGTGCCGCGTTCCCGCCGACGCGGTTCTGGGCGAGGAAGGCGGGGGGTTCTACGCGATCATGCGCAATTTCCAGAACGAACGTATCGTTCTGGGCGCCATGGCAATGGGAGAGGCACAGGCCGCGCTGGACCTGACGCTGGATTACGTGAAGACCCGCCGGGCCTTTGGTGCGCCGTTATGGGACAAGCAGGCGATCCGGCAGCGCCTGTCGATGCTCGCGGCCCGTGTCGCGGCGGCGCGCCAGCTCGTCTATGCCACTGCCGCGCGGGACGCCGCCGGCGAGGAGGTGACGCGCGAGGTGTCCATGATAAAGGCGCTGTGCGGCGAGCTGGTCAACGAGGTGATGTATGACTGCCTGCAGTTCCATGGCGGCATGGGCTTCATGGGCGAGAGCACGATCGAGCGCATGAGCCGCGATGCCCGGGTGCAGGCCATCGGCGGCGGCGCGACCGAGGTGATGCTGGAAGAGGTTGCCAAGCGGCTTTGAGGGGCGCCGCGGCCGCTCAGGCAAGGCTGGGCAGCCAGAGCACGATCCACGGGAAGGCCACCAGCAGGCCGATCGTGATGGCGTCGGCGATGAAGAAGGGCATGACCCCGCGGAACACGTCCTGCACGCTGAGGTCCGGGCGCACGCCGGCCACGACGAAGCAGTTGAGCCCGATGGGCGGGGTGATGAGGCAGAACTCGGCCATCTTGACCACCAGGATGCCGAACCAGATCGCGCACATCGGCCCCGACATGCCGAAGGTGCTGTCGGCGGCCGAGACGAACTCGCCCCCGTTCAGCGCCATGACGGCCGGGTAGACCACCGGCAGCGTGAGCAGCAGCATGCCGATGGCGTCCATGAACATCCCCAGCACGGCATAGGCCAGCAGTATGCACACCAGGATCAGCATGGGCGACATCGTCAGCGAGGTGATCCAGTCTGCAAAGGCGCTCGGCAGATCGGCGAAGCCCAGGAACCGCACGAAGATCAACACGCCCCAGATGATGGTGAAGATCATCACGCTGAGCTTGGCGGTCTCGAGCAGGGCATCCTTGAGTTCGGGCCAGCGCATGCCCCGCCAGACGGCCATACAGAACACCACGAACGCCCCGATCGCCCCGCCCTCGGTGGGCGTGCCCCACGCATCGCCGCCGAACGGGTTGTAGACGAAGAAGATGATCGTCACGACAACGAAGACGATGGGCAGCGCCGGCGGCAGCGCGACTAGGCGCTCACGCCACGAGAACCCGCCGACGGGCGGGCCGAAGCCGCGGATCGTCAGGGCCATGCCGACGATCAGCGAACCGTAGACGAGCGCCGAGAACGCCCCGGGGATAAACCCCGCGAGCAGCAGCTTGCCCACGTCCTGTTCCACGATGATGGCATAGATCACGAGGATCGCCGACGGCGGGATCAGGCTGGCCAGCGTCCCTCCGGCGGCCACCACGCCGGCGGCGAACTTCTTGTCGTACCCGATACGGAGCATCTCGGGGATCGCGATACGGGCAAACACCGCCGAGGTGGCAACGCTTGCCCCCGAGACTGCGGCGAAACCGGCGGTGGCGAAAACCGTCGATACCGCCAACCCACCGGGAACCCATGCGATCCAGCGTTTCGCCGCCTCGAAAAGCGCGCGGGTAAGCCCCGCGTAATAGGCGAGATAGCCGATCAGGATGAAGGTGGGGATCAGGCTCAGCGCCTGGCTCGACACCTTGGAGTGGGGCACCTGCCCGGCCGTCTTGGCCGCTACCGTCAGCGCCCAGAGGAATTCGTCGCCTGCATAGCCTTTCTTTGACCAGAATATCCAGATCAGCCCGACCACCCCGGCCAGACCGGCGGCAAAGGCGACGCGCATCCCCAGCACGACGAGGGCAAGCAGACCGCCGGTCACGGCAAGGCCGATATCAATGGGTTCCATCGTCCCGCCCCTTACTCGTCCCGGCCCGAGACGTGCTCTGCCTCGCGCGCCGCAAGCGTTGCGGCGTCCGCGACCAGCGGAACGGCGACGGGGCGTTCCGCACCGGCCACCAGGGCGCGGCCGAACCCCCAGACCTGCAGCGCCAGCCGCAGGCACAGCACGGAAAACGCCACCGGCGCAAGCAGCTTTGCCGGCCAGAGAGGGAGCGCGATATCCATGGAGCTGTCGCGGCTCCACATCGGCGCGGCAATGTCGAAGCTGCGCTCGAAATGGGCCCAGCTGCCCCAGACCAGAAGCAGCATGAGCACCAGAACCAGAAGGGTGGTAAGCAGCTCGACCAGCCACAGCACCCGGCCGCGCAAGGCCCCCACCACGATGTCCATTCGGATATGCGCCCCGTCGCGCATCACGTAGGACACGCCCATGAAGGCGATGAGCGGCATGGCCTGCTCGATCCAGTCGACATAGCCGGGCAGTGGCGCGTTGAAGAAGTTGCGCCCGCCGACGGATATGACGGCAAGGATCATCAAGGCAAAGACCGCCAGCCCGCTGACAAGCGCCAGCGCACGTTCAAGACGGTAAAGCCCGCCGTCCAGGCGGCTGAGCCGGCTGCCGTCGCTCAGGACCGATGCTGCGCCTGCCATGTCTGTCCCCGGTTTCCCGCACCCATGCGCCTGCCCGGGCCGTTCGGCGGACGGGCAGGCGCGGCGTGCTTACATGCCGCCCTTCAGCTCGGCCAGCTTGTCGGTCACGAAATCGTAGAGTTCCTGCGCCGGCAACCCGCGCGCGGCGTTTTCCTCGATCCAGCTCTGCGCCGCCGGCGTGGCGACCGCGGCCTTGAAGCTCTCGATCTCGTCCTCCGAATAGGTGATCCGCTCGATCCCGCGCTCGTCCAGCGCCGGGCCCCAGCGTTCCATCGTGTTGTTCATGTAGTTGTCGATATAGTGGTCCAGCGCCGGCTCGACCGAACTCATCAGCGCCTCGCGGTGCGCGTCCGAGAGCCCGTCAAGCGCGTCGGTGTTCACCACCACCGGGCAGTTCACCGTTCCGGGGTTGAGGTTGGTGGTCCACCATTCGGCGTTTTCGATCGTTCCGAAGGCCATGTGGGCGTGCGGGGCAAAGGCGACCGCCTTGACGACGCCGGAATCCATTGCCTGCCGCACTTCGGTCGCCGACATCGAGGTGGGAACGGCGCCGAGAGCCTCCATCGCGGCGCCGATGCCGCCCGTGGCCCGCACCGCGAGACCCGAGAAATCCGACAGCTCGCGCGGCGCATCGCCCATCCCGGCGATATTGTATTGGGGCAGCGGCGAGGGCATCAGCAGTGTCGCGTTCCAGCGTGCGAGATCCTTCTCGGCGGCGGGGTGATCGTAGAGCGCCATGGAAAGCGCGCGCTCCTGCTCCAGCGTCTCGACCCCGAGGAAGGGCAGTTCAAGCACCGTGATCGACGGGTTCTTGTCGCGGTGGTAGCCGGCGCAGAACTGCGCCATCTCGAAGGCACCGATGGAAATCCCGTCGAGGTTCTCGCGGTTGTTGCTGAGGCCGCCGTAGCTGATGTTGAGGGTGAACTCACCGCCGGTCTTGTCCTCGACCAGTTCCGCCAGTTTCTCCACGTGTTCGGTAAAGGCCCGCCGTTTGCCCCAGAGCGAGACGTTCCACGTCTCGGCAAGCGCCTCGCCGGCAAAGGCCAGGCCCAGTGTCGCCGTCACCGCGGCTCCGAAAACTTTGCGCATCCTGTTTCCTCCCTTGGTCAAAGTCCTGCCCGGCAACAATAACGGCCATTCGGACCCTGCCAAGCTCGGATTCCGTCAGGGCCCGCCAATTGGGCGCGACCGACCCCGCCTGCCCAAAATTTATGCAGCGCCAGGATGGCGGGGCAGCGGCCCTATTCGGCGGCGTCACGCCGCGGCAGCACCCAGTCCGGCCGGGGAAAGTGACAGGTATAGCCGCCGGGGAATTTCTGCAGGTAATCCTGGTGTTCCGGTTCGGCCTCCCAGAAATCTCCCATGGGCGCGACCTCGGTCACCACCTTGCCGGGCCAGAGGCCGCTGGCCTCGACGTCGGCGATGGTGTCGAGCGCCTCCTGGCGCTGGTCCTCGTCGGCATAGTAGATCGCCGAGCGGTAGGATATGCCGACATCGTTTCCCTGGCGGTTTAGCGTTGTCGGATCGTGTATCTGGAAGAAGAATTCCAGAAGCCGCCGATAACTGACCTGGTCGGGGTCGTAGACGATCTCGACAGCCTCGGCATGGGTGCCGTGGTCGCGATAGGTCGCGTTGGGGACGTCCCCGCCGGTATAGCCGACGCGGGTCCGCTTGACGCCCGGCAGCTTCCGGATGAGGTCCTGCATGCCCCAGAAGCATCCACCGGCAAGCACGGCGCGATGTTCAGCCATTATATGTCCTCCAATTGATCGAGATACTCACCATAGCCCTCGGCGTCCATGTCGTCACGGTGAATGAAGCGCAAGGCCGCGGAATTGATGCAGTAGCGAAGGCCGCCGCGATCGCGCGGCCCGTCGTTGAACACGTGACCGAGATGGCTGTCGGCATGTTTCGAGCGCACTTCGGTGCGCACCATGCCAAGGGATTCGTCGCGGTGCTCGGTGACGTGGGCCGGCTCGACCGGCTTGGTGAAGCTCGGCCACCCGCACCCCGATTCGAACTTGTCCGAGGAGATGAAGAGCGGCTCGCCGGACACGATATCGACATAGATGCCCGGCGCCTTGTGATCGTTGTATTCCCCGCTGAAGGGACGCTCCGTGCCCGCCTGCTGGGTGACCCTGTATTGCTCGGGCGTCAGCCGGGCAACCGCCTCCTGCGTCCTTTGGTATTTCATCGGCTGGGTTTCCCTTCTCGATTTGCCTGTCAGGGAAAACATGGCGCATGACGGGCGGATATCCAAGGGGCGTGCCTGCCAAATGGCCAGCACGCCGTGATCGCACGATTTCTTGAACCACCAGTGGTGAGCCGTGCAGGATTCGAACCTGCGACGGATAGCTCAATGACAATGGGTATAATGCGGAACTGACCCCGAAAACCGGGCGTCCGGCGAAAATATGGGCGTTGACGACTGCGGAATGTTGACATGACCGGGTACGAGTTGCCAATGGTCCACTGAAGTTTGAATGGCAAGCAAACACGAATGACAGAATTGCACGTCTCAGATACTTGGCGCGGGGTTGCCTCAAGGGCATGCGGACAGATCCGGGTTAAACGTGAGACGGCTGGTTGTGGTGTTGCAGATGCTGGTGCCAGGGCATCCGTCTGCACTCCCTCGATCCCTGGTCGCGAACGCCCCGCAACAACAGGATGGCTCCACACCCGCCACGGGCCTTTCATCCCGCCGCTATCGACGGTTCGCTCCACCCGAGGCCGCGCGCTGGCCGAAAAACTCGGGCAAGCGGCCGCTGACCCTGATCGAGGTGCAGACCGGCGCCTATCTGGGCAACGACGACATCGTGCGGTATGAGGATGGGTATGGGCGAAATTAGCGGAGACGCCAAATCATGAGATCGTCAAAAACCAATTTCGTCTTTGTATGCGGGTGCGCCCGCTCTGGGACATCCGCGTTGACAGCGTTGCTGTCTAGTGCAGAGCCAATATTTATCGGAATGGAGCGTTACATTGGTCTTTATAAACGAACCAAGGCGCTTACGACAGACTTGTTTGAGCCGGAACGATTTCTGACGATAAAAAACGGTGACAGCCACATTTATAGTTTTGAGGGGCGGCCTCATTATAAAGGGATACACAAAAAAATTTACAATGTAAATATTATTGGAGATAAAATACCAAGACTTTATAGGGATTATGATATGCTGTTCAATAATTTTCCAGCCTGCAAAGTAATTTTTATTTACCGTAACCTGTTCGATGTGGCCGACTCGTGGGACCGCCGTGTTGAGAGCGGGGTTCGTTGGAGTGCTAACGGTGACTGGCGCGCCGCAATTAAGGAATGGAATCATTCTCTGCGATCAACTGTTGGACATTTGGGAAGTGGAAAAATACTTCCAGTCTCTTATGAGGATCTGTTTTTTGGAACAGGCGAGATAGATAGAATAAAAGAATTCCTCAAAACTGACATACCTAAACCAGTAGGAAAAAATAAAGAAACAGAAAAGATATCGGACCCATTCAAAAACCGAGAGATATGTCGTCTTGGGCAGTTTGGGTTTTATAGGAAACTTGAAGATTTTCGCTTCAATAATTGATCTTAAAGCAGTTATTAGTTCCTTAGAAAATTATCCCTGTTTCGGGATTCAGAGCTTTTTCAGCCTTTGATCGAATATGGGGTTACCCAATTCGTCAAGAAGTTTCTGACGTAATGTGAAGAGTTTTGCCGTCAGGTCGGGCTGCTCTAGCCAAATTTCGGGCGCCAGGTAATTCCAAGTTACCGTCCGCTTCTCGAAAAGCAGCTCACTCTCTGGTCGCGGTATCAGGCAGTTACCGAAATATTCGCTCAGCATCTTTTCCAAGCGCATCATCACGGGAGAATTCATCGAAAGAGTGAATTCCCGCCTGTAATCAAAGCTCCCCCCAGTCGAAATTCGCGAGATCTGGGCTCGCAGCGCGTCGATATCATCGTCATAATCCCGGTTGTTTAGGAGATGGGTCTGGAATCCTGCAAGCGCGCGTAATATCTCCGTTTTTTCGGCCCCGTATGACAGGTTAACCTTGCTCTGTTGAAAGCAGCTCTCGGTGGTCACTTCGGGGAAATACGTCGATAAGAAATGCGCGGACACATCATCTATTTTATCATAAAGGTGGATATCGAGCGCACTCAAGCCTACTGCGTTAGCCCAAGGCTGAATTTTCAGCGAGTCGTTGATATCCGCGTCATTGAATGGACGGGCCAGGCGACCGGCAATGAACTCGACCAGAGTGTAACGATAGCCATGCTTGACCCGCTCCCGCCATGCGCTTTCAAGCCGGGTAAGCGGATTGCGAAGGTAGTAGACCACACGAATTTCGTCGAAACCGATTGCTTCGACAAAATCACGGGCCTGCGCCTCATTGAGACGAGAGAAGTTTTCGGACGAAAGGATAATGTTGTCCGTCGCGTTCCGTAGTTGATGGCTATAAGGTCTGGCCTCTTCACGTCTATCTACCGACAAAAGGTCTGCCAGACGGTGCGGACCACCTTGCATTGTCGTAAAGCGTTCGAGCTTCCAGTCATTTGAGGCGAGGGCACCGGCTTGGCTCTCTAAACCACGTTGAATGGCAGTGGAACCCGTCTTGTGAGGGCCGATATGAAGCAAGAGCTTACGGTTCTTCGTCAAGTGGCTTCTTCCGTTTGGGTGTAAAAAACATTGAGCACCTTTAACAGATTTTCCGCAGTATGCTACCTGCTAACAGGTCGCTTCAGGCATTGGCGGCGACATGCCATACCCAAAAACCGCGAAATCCGTTCTGTAACGGTGCTGCACACGTTCGACCAGGTCATCGGTCCACAAGATTTCTCCCGGCAGTCGTGCAGAGCGGTTGGCAAAAGGGGGGGGCGTATCCGTTGGCTTAAGGCCGATTCGGTTCCGGATTTCGGCGATATCATCAGCCAACGTTTCGACATGCCCAACATGATTGACCAACAGGGGCCTGTCCGGTGCAGGGCCGCATAGCCAGAACGTCTGTGGTCGAAAAATGTTGTCTGGGCCGGGGTTGTCACTCCAATAATCCGATTCGAGAAAACCCTGGACGTCGTCGAAGGCCTCAATGCGCTTGCGGACATCTGCCGGACAGCCGTTCCACCCCTTGAGAAACTGGAAGGTGGACACGAGCCGGGTGTATGGATTGCGCACGAAACCGAAAGTAAAATAGCTCTGCCAGGTGTCGTCTCCCATGATCTTGCGGATCTGTATGGCCGTGGAATGTTTCCCGAGACCAAACCGGTTATGGAAATATCGCGCGGCGGCCTCGCCACGTCGGGTGCCTCCAATTTCCTGATCCCGATAGTGCGTGAATTCCGACAGCATTCGTGAAACAGATGTCCCAGCCGCTTTGGGCGTGTGTATGAAGATGAAACGGTAGGTGTGGTTCACGATCATCGGTAATTCAATCCAGCGACTGGAACAGGTCCGCGGCCTCGAACGCCGCGCGCATGCGCTCGCGGCCGACCTCGAACGAATAGGCCTCGCGCATGTAGGACAGGGCGTTTTCCGACAGGCGGGTCCACAGCGCATCGTCCTGCATCAGGAGGCTGACGGCCTCGGCCCACTCCTCGACCCTCTCCACTATGAAACAGTCATGTTTGTGACGCAAGCCGATCCCCTCTGCCGCGACTGGCGTCAGCACGCACGGTAGCCCCCGCGCCAAGGCCCCCAGGACCTTGCCTTTTATCCCGGCGCCTGACAGCAACGGGGCCACGAACACGCGGTGCTGGTCATACGCATCCTCGATGTCCTGAACAAATCCGACCGGGTGTACGCGCCTTTCTTCGAGTGCCTTGATGTCCTCGGTCATCCCGGATCCGTAGATGTAAAGCGGCACATCGCCGGCACCCCCCCAGATTGCGGGCATGACGTCGCCCACGAACCATTTGAGCCCTTCGGAATTGGGATGATGACGGTAGTTTCCGAGAAATGACAGGCCTTGGCGTCCGGCAAGGGGCGCAACTTCGTCGACAGCATCAACGACCCAAGGGCACTTGACGACGGTTGCACTGCCTTCCGTGTAAGCTTCCAAAACAGAATGCTCTGTATCATTGTAGGACAGCACTACGTCGACCTCGTCAATGACCCCCAACTCCAGTTCGCGCGTTTGGCGGGCTTGCTCCATTTTGTTCTGGTCATTGGCCGCGCTTGCTGCACGGATCTCTCTAAGGAAATGCAAATCGGCATTGTTGAACAAGATTTTTGCCCTTGGCGCGAGCTCTCTGATCCGAGTCAAGATATCTTTCGCGACATAAAACCGCGTGATAAAAAATGCGTCAAACTCCCCTGCATGGCGCTCTAGGTATTCGAAGGGCGACAAGAAAAAAGGCGCATAGAGAACTTCGACACCCATCTTTTGGAGTTCTTCGGTATAAGTCCCAAAATGTGCCATGTTCATCGGTAAAAACGAGACCTTATAGCCGAGAGACTGCACCAGCCGTATCTCCTGAATGGCCGCATAGGAACCCGCATCCTGATCACCACGGGGTGTCGTATAGTCAATGAAAAGGACCCGCCCGACAATACCTCGATCCTTTTCAAGATCCGGAGTTTCACCTTCAGGACCGTGCTCGGCAAAAGCCTTGGACCACCGCCGTTTGAACTTCGGCCGGTTCACCTCCTGAAATTTCTTGAACCCGGTTGAGATGTCAGTGCCGCTCGTCATGCCTTCATAATGATAAATGACCGACGACGGTATAAACCAAGTGCTGTATCCTTGGTCGCGAACCTTGAAAGACAGATCTGTATCCTCAAAGTACATCGGTTCCAAATAGCTTGACAGGCCACCGATCTTTTTCCAGACATCTGTCGGGATCAGCAGCGCGGCACCCGACAAATAATCGGCTTGTCTTGCATAGGAAAAGCGCGGATCATCGGGATTTTGTCGATTGCCGTAGTTCCAAGGATTGCCGTTGCCCCAGATAATGCCCCCGGCGTCCTGCAACTCTCCATTGGGATACAAGAGCTTCGCTCCAGCCAGACCAACGTTCTCGAACCTATCAAATGCGGCAATTAGTTCATCCAGCCATCCGCTGGTGACTTCCACATCATTGTTGAGCAGGACAATGAAATTCCCGCGAGCTGCATCTGCCCCTTTATTGCAAGCACGTATGAAGCGTTGTGGCGTTTCGTTATGGATGACCGTAATACCCGACACGATCGTATCGAGAGTCGCAGTTTCGTCCGTTGAGGCGTCGTCGACCACGATCACCTCGAAACTCGCCACATTTCGGGCAAGTAACAGGCTGCAAAGCGCCAGGTAAGTGACTTCTACCTTATTGTGGGCAGGAATAATTATCGAAGCGTCCGGTTGTTCTACCGATGGGAATTCTAAGGGCGTGAGCTTTACGTTATAATAGCCGCCTTCGAGTACGTTCAGAGCATGTGCAATTTGCGACAGATCTGTGTTTGCGTTCGCGTGCTCAATCTGACCTTTCAAACTTGCGTAGCGGTGCGCCGACTGTGGAAAAAGCGTTGGGGCGAACGGTGCAGGTGACTCGCGTTGCATGACTTCAGCGGGTGTTGTTACTTTGGGAACAAGTGTAACGGTTTCCCATAGCACTTGACTGCCTGTTTCATCCATCAAACAGACGTGTCTTTTTGCACCATTGAGACACCGCGCCGGAAACCTAATAACGGTATTTGCACTCAGACTCGTGCTGGAGATTGGCTCCCCGTCAACCACGAGCACGGCTCTCGCGGATTGTGAAGCCGTCAGAACCAACGTGTGCCCATGGTTCTCTAAAAGGTTAACCTTCACATCCAATCCGATTGGTATGTTGGTTGTTTCCTGCCCAACAACCAGATCGAGGCCAGTCGACGGCTTTATGATTTCGGGTAGATCGGCCACCATCCATTTTGAGAAACGCGAAATTTTGTTACCAATAAGCAATCTGGGTGTTTTGGTCTCCTCAGTGCTACTTGCTGCTGAGAATAGTCTCGGTTCGGCTACGAACAAGAACGGTTCGTCACCTGTTCCATCATCAAGATATCCATTGTACTGAATTGAAAAACTAACCCTAATCCGGTTTTTTAGCTGTGGAATAGGCAATCTTACTTCTTGATATCCTGTTTCCAAACGCCCTCCGGTATATTCTTTATTGAATTTTCGTGTCTCAGAAATTTTTCTTCCTGTATTCAAATCATGGACGCTCATGACGAGCGTGGCATCTGCCCGGTGTGTGGCGATCCCGGCACGAAACTCCAATCCCTTGGAGGGATCGGCGATTTCCACATCATTCAGGAAATTGATACTGCATGGTTCATTACTTTTAAGGATCGAAAGCTGGATCGTGTCACTTCCGTTCAGCATCCAGTCTTTCAATTGGTTCACCCGGCATACAAATCTTTCACCCGGCGAATTTTCTTGAGGATCGGAAACGGTAGCGGTATCTAGGTTTCTAAGGTCGAAATGACCAGCTGTACTGAGCAGTTCTGGCGGTATGCAGTCGTGTTCGATGCGCTCGAAAAGCACGGAAACACCACTAGTTTTAAGAGCAACTTTATCCGGGGCGACATCATCGGTAACGTTCAAGAAGATCTTGCCGCCGAACAAAAAAGCCCTGTTTACGTTGCGCATAGTCTTCTCCAATCTGTTTTCAGCCTATTCGGTAAAAAGCTGGCCTCTGCTTGTTCTTGGAACCTGTATCAGTAGCTTTTGAATATGTCAGCGTTCAATTTCTGGCTTGTGACCTGATGCTGTGGAGGGCCCCTGCACCGGCGTAGTGTGCGATGATTTGGCCGTTAAGCCATGTGTGGACGGCCGCTGCGGTGCAAGAGGTTTCTG
>NZ_JBISDG010000053.1:0-18948 GCF_044472985.1 Roseovarius salis
CCCGCGCGGCCGCGCGGGCCGCCGCCAGCCCCGCAGGGCCGGCGCCGATGACCAGAAGGTCGCAGCGCCCGTTGGTCTGCGGCGTGTCAGCCGGCGGCCGGTGGCCGGGGTCGAGCCGCCCGAGCCCGGCCATGCGCCGGATCATCGGCTCCCACCGCATCCAGCCGAAGGCCATGAACGTCTTGTAATAGAAACCGCCGGGCAGGAACCGGCTCAACATGTCGAGCGCCCCGGCACGGTCGCGGGCGGCGTCCGGCGCGGTGTTGACCGAGCGCAGCGCCATCCCCTCGCGCAGCGGTTCGGTGGTGGCGCGGATGTTGGGCGTTGTCACCCCGTTCTCGGTGACGTCGAAGATCGCGTTGGGTTCTTCGCCGCCCATGCCCCACAGGCCGCGCGGCCGGTGATACTTGAAGCTGCGGCCCAGCACCCGCGGCCCCGAGGCCAGCAGCGCGGAGGCAAGCGTGTCGCCGGTGAAGCCCGCCAGCTCGGCCCCGTCGAAGGTGAAGGAGACTGGCCGATCCCGGTCGATATGCGACCCGGCATTATCGTGGCGCCATCCGGTCATGCGGTCCTCCCCGGCAGGGGCGCGACGTCGCTGACCTCGCGGGTCACGGTGTCGCGCGTCATCACGAAGAACTCGCCGCAGGTCACGTGCACCCATACCTCGCGCGCCGGCCCGCGCGGCGCGTCGTTGAAATACAGGTAGTCGGCCCAGTCCGCGTCCGATGTCTCCTCGGCCGGCTGCGGGCGCTGCTTGCCCGCCTCGGCGGCAAAGTGGAATTCCGTCTCGTCGCGGGGGCCGCAGAACGGGCAGGTGAAAACTTGCATCCCGGTTCTCCTGTCAGTGTGCGATGCCCGCGCCCGCCGCCTCGTCGATGAGGCGGCCGCGGGCGAAGCGGTCGAGGTCGAAGGGGCGGCTGATCTCGTGATGCGCCCCGGTGGCCAGCAGATGCGCCAGCAGCCAACCCCCCGCGGGGATCGCCTTGAAGCCGCCGGTGCCCCACCCGCAGTTGAGAAACAGCCCCTCCGGCCCGGCGGGGCCGATAACGGGCGAGCTGTCGGGCACCACGTCGACGACCCCGGCCCATTGCCGCAGCAGCTTGAGTTGGGCGAAGGCCGGGAACATCTCCAGCAGGCCCGAAAGCACCGTCTCCTGCGCGGGCAGGTTGCCGCGCTGGCCGTGGGTGGGCACCCGGTCGAGCCCCCCGCCGATCACCAGCTCTCCCTTGTCGGACTGCGAGACATAGGTGCCGGTGCCGAGATACAGCAGGACGATGTCCAGCATCGGCTTGACCGGCTCTGAAACGAAAGCCTGAAGCGCGTAGTTATGGATCGGCAGGCGCACGCCCGCCATGGCCGCCAGCCCCGGCGTCGCCCCGGCGGCGGCCAGCCCCACGCGATCGGCCCGGATCGTGCCCATGTCCGTTTCCACCCCGGTGATCCGGCCGCCCTCGACCAGCAGGTCCGTGACGGTGCAGTTCTCGATGATGTCAACGCCCATGTCGCTTGCGGCGCGGGCATAGCCCCACGCCACCGCGTCATGGCGGGCCACCCCGGCGCGCTGTTGCCATACGCCGCCCATGCACTTGTAGCGGGCCTGCGGCTGCTGGTTGAGCAGCGGCGCGCGCTTCACCGCTTCCTCGGGTCCCATCAGCTCGCCGTCCACGCCGTTGATCTGCATGGCGTTGGCGATGCGCGCGCAGATTTCCATCTGCATCGGTGTGTGCGCGGCGATCAACATGCCCCGCTGGCTGAGCATCACGTTGAAATTCAGATCCCCCGAAAGATCCTCGTAGAGCCGCAGGGCGAGATCGTAGAGGGCCACGCTTTCGGGGTAGAAGTAGTTGGACCGAACCGCGGTCGTGTTGCGGCCGGTATTGCCGCCGCCGATCCAGCCCTTTTCGAGCACCGCAACCCGGCGGATGCCGTGGTTCTTGGCGAGGTAATACGCGGTGGCGAGGCCGTGGCCGCCGCCGCCGACCACGATCGCGTCATAGACCGCGTCCGGGCTGGCCTTGCGCCACGCCGGTGTCCACCCGCGGTGTCCGCGCAGGCCCTCGGTTGCGAGCGAAATCGCGGAGTATCGTTTCATGACCGCTCCAGGTTTCTGGCGAATTCGAGGAATGCATCGACCTCTTCCTTGGGAGGGCGGATTCCGGTGAAGCAGTAGAGATAGCCCTCGACACGGGCGATGCGTGTCTCCAGCGCCTCGGATATTTCCAGCGCGTAATAGCCGATCTGCTGGTAGTAGAGAACGCGCGCCCGGATATCGGCCTCTTCGGGTGAATATCCGAACCGTTCATACATGCGGGCCAGCGCTTCGTGCCGGGCCGTGTCGCTGCGGTCGATGACCTCGCGCACGGATTGGTCGCGCCGCGCCCATTCCCGCACGGCGAAATCCAGCCGGTAGTCGAAACCGCCGGGGACGATGATGCAGCGGAAGAAGTTGCTGACGGCCTCGGTGATGGTCGCTGCCTCCAGCTCGCTGTAGCGGATCACGGCGCCGGTATTGGTCCGTTCCCACTTGTCCAGAAGCTGATTCAGCAGATCCTGCCGGCTGTCGAAATACCAGTAGAAGCTGGAGCGCGACACGCCGAGCCGGTTGCCGATGGTCAGTATCTTCACGTCCGATACGCCTTCGGTGACCAGCAGTTCCATGGCGGCGTCGAGCCAGTCCTCGCGCGTGACCTTGACGTTGCCCGGCTGCGCCGGTGACCCGTCCTGCCGGGGGTCCGTTTGCGTTTCGGTCATGTTGGTTTCGACCATTCCCGTTCTCCCGTGTGCCCGTGGCCGAGTTGCCACGGTGCACAAGTTAGCACGCGCGGGATTTTCCGCATCCCGCGCGCGCCTCGTCTCAGGCGCCGCGCATGGCCCGGCCCGAAGGGTCGTAGGGCGACGGCGCGATCACCCGCGCCGGGCGCTCGGCGCCAACGATGTGGGTGGTCAGTTCGGTGCCTTCCGCGGCGCTGTCGCGATCGACCATGGCCATCGCCAGCGATTTGCCCACCGTGTGACCATAGCCGCCCGAGGTGACGAAGCCCACGCGCCGGCCGTCCTTCCAGACCGGCTCGAACCCACTGGCGTCGGCATCCTCGGCATCGACCTCGAGGGTCACGACGATTTGCCCGGGTCCGCCGCCGTCGCGCTCCGCCATCGCGGCGTCGCGGCCCACGAAATCGCCTTTCTCCCAGTCGATCCAGCGGTCCATTCCCGTCTGGGCGGGGGTGTAGCCCTGCGTGAATTCCGCCGACCAGATGCCGAAGGACTTTTCCAGCCGCAGCGATACCAGCGCGCCGAAACCGACCTCCCGCAGGCCGAGATCCGCGCCCGCCTCCAGCAGCGTCTTTCTCAGCGCGATGTGCTCGCTCGCCGCGCAGTGGATCTCGTAGCCCCGCTCCCCCGACACGGACAGCCGCCCGACCCTTGCGCGGACCAGGCCGATATCGAAGGTGCCGCAGCCCATGAAGGGCAATTCGTCAATCGGCCCGTCTGTGACCCGCTCCAGCACCTCCAGGCTCTTTGGCCCCATCACGCCGAAGCCCACGACGGTATCCGACAGGTCGCGGACGGTCACATCGTCGGTCATGTGATCCTCGAACCAGCGCATGTGCCATTCGCGCAGGTAATATGACCCCATGATCCACCAGGTCCCGTCGCCCCAGTTCATGATCGTCAGGTCGCCCTTGAGCTTGCCGGTATCGCTCAGCATCGGGGCCAAGCGGGCGCGGCCCGGTTTGGGCAGTCTGGAGGCCACGAGGTGATCCAGCCAGCGCTCGGCCCCCGCACCCGTAACCTCGAAACGTGAGAAACCGGAGATGTCGATCAGGCCAGCAGCCTCGCGCACCGCCCGGCATTCCTCTGCGATGATGGGAAAGGCGTTGGAACGCTTGAGCGTCGGGGTCTCCTCGAAATCCTCCGAGGGGGCGAAGTAGAGCGGCAACTCCAGCCCGTAACTCGCCCCCCAGCGTGCGCCGGCGGCGCTCATGTCGGAATAGGCCGGCGACATGCGCAGCGGCCGGCCCGCCGGCAGCTGTTCATTGGGGTAGGTCATGACGAAGCGGCGCGTGTAGAACTGGCCGGTCGTTTCCTTGATGTATTGCTTGTTCTGCGCATAGTCCCCGTAACGGGCGACATCCATGCCGAACACGTCCGCCTCCGGCTCGCCATGGATCATCCACTCGGCAAGGCTCTTGCCCACGCCACCCCCTTGAAGGAAGCCGGCCATGACCGCGCAGGCGCACCAGTAGCCGCGCTTGCCGCGCACCGGCCCCACCAGCGGGTTGCCGTCGGGCGAGAAGGTGAAGGCCCCGTTGACCCAGTTGCGCACCCCGGCCGTCTGCAGCACCGGGTACCGCTCGAAGCCGAGGGTGAGTTCGTTCTCGATCCGGTCTGGATCTTCCTGCAGCAGCTCGATGCCGTAGTTCCACGGCGCGCCGTCCATCATCCAGTGCTGGTGGTTGATCTCGTAGATGCCCAACAGCATCCCTTTCTGGTCCTGCCGCATGTAGGTGAATCCCTCCAGATCGACCACCAGCGGCATTTCCTTGTCCAGCGCGGCGACCTCGGGGATGGTTTCGGTCAGCAGGTAGTGATGCGCCAGCGGACTCACCGGCAGCTCGATACCGGCCATGCGCCCCACCTGCTTGGCCCAGAGCCCGGCGGCGTTGACCACGTGCTCGCACTGGATCGTGCCCTTCTCGGTGACGACCTCCCAGCCCTCGGCGGTCTGGTTCAATTCCAGCACGCGGTTGTGCTCGATCACTTCCGCGCCGTGTTTGCGGGCCGCGCCGGCATAGGCGTGCACCGTGCCGGTGGTGTCGACGTATCCCTCGCGCTCGGCCCACATGCCGCCGAGGATGCCATGGGTGGACATGACGGGGCAGAGTTCACCCGCCTCCTCGGGCGTTATCAGGTGCACGTCCTCGATGCCGATCGACTGGAACACGCGATAGGCCGACTGCAGCCACTCCCACCGGTCCGGCGTGCCGGCCAGCGTCATGCCGCCGGTCATGTGCATGCCAACCGACTGACCGCTTTCCGCCTCGATCTCGGACAGCAGGTTGATGGTATAGGATTGCAGGGCGGCGATATTGGGGTCGGCGTTGAGGGCGTGGAAGCCGCCGGCGGCGTGCCAGCTTGACCCGGCGGTCAGAACGGATCTCTCGATCAGGCAGACATCCGACCAGCCGAGCTTGGCAAGGTGATAGAGGACGGACGTCCCCACGACGCCTCCGCCGATGACCACGACGCGATACTGTGACTTCATGTTTCCTCCCGGTCAGCGTTCGAGGTCACGGTAGCGTGTGTGGACACATCTGTCCAGTCTTGGCGAAGCACCTCCTTGCAGGCCGCGCATCCGTCGCACCGGTCTACCAGAATGCCGGGTCGTCGAGGGCGGGGACACATTGCGGGTGTCCGCTGAGCGGTGCCATGGTGCCCCCGGTCAGCGGCTTTGCCAGCCAGCCCTCGGGATGGGTCAGCGGCCTTGGCGCGCCGGCGAGAGACACGCTCACCGGTTCGAACCCCACCTTGCGATAGAACGCGGGGTCGCCGTAGGTGATCGCCACGTCCGCCCCGGCATTGCCGAGCGCCGCCAGCGCCATGGTCAGAAGGCGCTGGCCGATCCCCTCGCCCTGCCGCGCCGTCGCCACCGCCATCGGCGACAGCAGGACCACGCGGCGCGGATCGCGCGAATACGGCATCCGGGTAAAGATGGCCGCCGCCACGAGCGCGTCGCCGTCCGTCGCGGTAAAGACGAAGAGATCCGCCCGCGCCGTGTCGTGCAGAAGCTCACGCACAAGCCGGGCGATCAGCGCGCCTTCCTCTGCGCCCTCGGACGCTCCAAAGGTTGCTTCGAACAGCGCGATAACCTCGCTGTCGCGGCTGTCGCAGCCCTGTTTCAGTTCCATGGTCTCAGGCCCTCCTGCGGGGTGTCACCGGTCACGCGCCGACCGTCGCCGACATGCCCGGTCACAGCGGCGGGAACACCATGCTGTCCTTTACGGTCCCGTAGGCAAAGCTGGTATCGATCGATCCGATGCCGCCGACGCGTTGCAGCCGGGTGCGGATGAACCCCTCGTAGGCTTCGAGCGACTCGACCACGACCCGCAACTGGTAGTCGGTCTGGCCCGTCATGACATGGCATTCCAGCACCTCCTCCATCCGGTCGACCTCTCGCTCGAAGGTATTGACCGTGGTCTCGTCGTGCCGTTCGAGGCGGATCCGGACAAAGGCGGTGATGGGCAGGCCATACGTCTTTGGGTCGACCCGGGCGGCATAACCCTCTATGATCCCCGCCTTCTCGAGATTGCGCAACCTGCGCAGGCAGGGCGACGGGGAAAGGTTGACGGCCGCCGCAAGGTCCTGATTGGACATGCGCCCGTCGCGTTGCAGGGTGCGGATGATCTGGCGGTCCTTTTCGTCCATTTCTGCCCTTTCTTGGCATTATATTCCAAAATTGGCCATTTCAGTAGTCAAGATAGCATGAAATGAGTTTTCATACTGCGATATCCTGCTGCAAACAGGAGATCAACCATGACCGACCGACAAGGTTTCGCAACCCGTGCCATCCATCTCGGATACGATCCCGCGGACCACGAGGGCGCGCTGACACCGCCCCTGCATCTCACCTCCACCTTTGCCTTCGAAACCGCCGAGGCGGGCGGAGAAACATTCGCGGGCGAGCGCGAGGGGCATATCTATTCACGGATTTCCAACCCCACGCTCGATCTTCTCGAACGGCGCGTCGCGGCGCTGGAGGGCGGCGAGGCCGGTCTTGCGCTGGCATCGGGCATGGGGGCGATCACCGCGACCTTGTGGACCCTGCTTTCGCCAGGTGACGAGGTGATCGTTGACAAGACCCTTTACGGCTGCACCTTCGCGTTCATGCATCACGGGCTGCGCCGTTTCGGCATAACCGTCACGCATGTCGATCTGACCGACCCCGCCAACCTGTCGGAGGCGATGACCGCCAGTACGCGCGTGGTCTATTTCGAAACGCCCGCCAATCCGAACATGCGGCTGGTCGATATCGCCGCGGTCGCCGAGATCGCGCACTCGGGCGGCGCGCAGGTCATCGTCGACAACACCTATGCCACCCCTTACCTTACCCGGCCCATCGCACTGGGTGCCGACATCGTGGTGCATTCCGCGACCAAGTACCTTGGCGGGCATGGCGACCTCGTGGCGGGCATCGTCGTGGGGCGGGCCGACCAGGTGGGCGAAATCCGGCTTGTCGGGATGAAGGACATGACTGGCGCCGTGATGGCGCCCTTCAACGCGATGCTCGTGCTGCGCGGGCTCAAGACGCTGGCGCTCAGGATGGAACGGCACTGCGCGTCTGCCCGGTCAGTGGCCGAATGGCTCGAGGGCCATCCCGAGGTTGGCACCGTGTTCTACCCGGGGCTCGAGAGCTTTGGCCAGCATGCCCTGGCGTGCCGGCAGATGGCGCATCCCGGGGCGATGATCGCCTTCGAGCTCAAGGGCGGGCTCGACGCGGGCCGGCGTATGATGAACAGGGTGACGATGATCGGCCGCGCGGTGTCGCTGGGAGATGCCGAGACGCTGGTCCAGCACCCCGCCTCGATGACCCACTCGACCTACACCGCCGAGGAACGTGCCGCGCATGGCATTGGCGACGGCTTGATCCGCCTCTCGGTGGGGCTGGAGGATCGTGCCGATATCATCGACGATCTCGATGGCGCGCTCGCGCCGTCCCGAACGGCCCGGTCGGCCTGATCCCGGAGCAAAGCGGATGACCGTTGAAACCCGCCATCTCAAGACGATCGAACAAAGGCTGCTGTGGATCTCGCACTGGATGATCCACCACGCCAACCACATCCGTCCCAATCCCGACGGGATCAAGGTCGGGGGGCATCAGGCCTCCTCGGCCTCGATGGTGTCGATCATGACGGCGCTCTACTTCTCCGCGCTGAGACCGCAGGACCGCGTCGCTGTCAAGCCGCACGCCTCGCCGGTCTTTCACGCCATTCAGTACCTGATGGGGCAGCAGACGCGCCAACGGCTGGAGGCGTTCCGCGGTTTCAACGGCGCGCAGAGCTATCCCAGCCGCACCAAGGACACCGACGACGTGGATTTCTCGACCGGCTCGGTGGGGCTTGGCGTGGCGATCACATCCTTTGCATCGCTGGTGCAGGACTATGTCACGGCGAAATCATGGGGTGAGAACCTGCCGCCGGGGCGCATGGTGGCGCTGGTGGGCGATGCCGAGCTGGACGAGGGCAACGTGTACGAGGCGCTGCAGGAAGGCTGGAAGAACGACCTGCGCAATTGTTGGTGGATCATCGACTACAACCGCCAGTCGCTGGACGGAATCGTGCGCGAAGGGCTGTTCGAACGTGTCGAGAAGATTTTCAACGCTTTCGGCTGGGACGTGGTCCGCATCAAGCACGGCGCTCTTCAGCGCGCCGCCTTCGAGGAGCCGGGCGGTGACCGTCTGAGGGACTGGATCGACCGGTGCCCCAATGCGGAATATTCGGCGCTGACCTACCAGGGCGGCGCAACATGGCGGAAACGCCTGATGGATGACCTGGGCGATCAGGGCGATGTCAGCGCCCTGATAGACCGCCGCTCGGACAGCGATCTCGCCGCGCTGATGGAAAACCTCGGGGGCAACTGCGTGGAAACCATGGCCGAGGCGTTCGATGCCATAGACCACGACAGGCCCACCTGCTTTCTGGCCTACACCATCAAGGGCTGGGGCACGCCCATAGCCGGGCACAAGGACAACCACGGCGGCCTGATGACCAAGGCGCAGATGGCCGAGTGGCAGGCGCATATGGGCATCCCGAAAGGCAGCGAATGGGAGCCCTTCGCCGGTGTCGATGACATCGAGGGCCTGCGCGGCTTTCTCGGGCGGGTGCCGTTCTTTGCCGCGGGGACGCGGCGGCACGGCGATGCCCGTCTGCAGGTCCCCGCGATCACGGGTCCGACGGACCGGGAGATTTCGACGCAAGCCGCCTTCGGCAAGATAATGGATGCTCTGGGCAAGGGCGACAGCGCCCTGGCAGAGCGGATCGTCACCACCTCCCCGGACGTGACCGGTACCACCTCGCTCGGGCCGTGGGTCAACCGCCGCAAGCTCTTTGCGCGGGCCGAGATGAAAGATGCCTTCATCGAGCATCGCATCCCGTCCACCGCGAAATGGGAGTTCACGCCGGACGGGCAGCACATGGAGCTCGGTATCGCGGAGATGAACCTGTTTCTCTTGCTGGGCGCGGCCGGCCTGTCGCACAGCCTGTTCGGGCGCCGGCTCATCCCGATCGGGACGGTCTACGACCCGTTCGTTCACCGCGGCCTCGATGCATTGAACTACGCCTGTTACCAGGATGCCCGTTTCATCGTCGCGGGCACGCCGTCCGGCGTGACGCTCGCGCCCGAGGGCGGGGCGCACCAGTCCGTCGGCACACCGCTCACGGGCATCTCGCAAGACGGGCTGGCAAGTTTCGAGCCCGCCTTCGCCGACGAGCTGGCGGTGATCTTGGAATGGGCCTTCGATTACCTGCAACGCGACGGTGACGGCGACCCGGACGAACGGACATGGCTGCGGGACGAAACCGGCGGATCGGTCTATCTCCGGCTGACGACGAAACCGCTGGAACAGCCCGGAACAAGGGCCGACGACGATTTCCGCCAGGGGGCAATCGACGGGGCGTACTGGCTGCGTAAACCCGGACCGAACTGCGAGGTCGTCATCGCCTATCAGGGCGCCGTGGCCGACGAGGCCATCGCCGCCGCCGGCATAATCGGCGGCGCCCGGCGTGATGTCGGTGTTCTGGCCGTGACATCGGCCGACAGACTGAACGCCGGCTGGACCGCGGCGCAACGCGAACGCGCGCGCGGCAACCCCGCGGCGATCAGCCATGTGGAGCGTCTGCTCGGTGAGCTGCCCCGGCATTGCGCGCTGGTGACGGTGCTGGACGGCCATCCCGCCGCTCTGGGATGGCTGGGGGCGGTCGCCGGTCACCGGACCATCTCCCACGGGGTGGAGCATTTCGGGCAAACCGGCAGCATCTCGGAGCTGTACGGTCATTTCCGCATAGACCGCCACGCCATCGTGTCATCCGTGAACGGTCTGACAAGCGGCGGACCGGTGGCGTGACGCCGGGCCCGCGGCCGGCTTGCGACGGTCTCAGGGTGTTTGCACCGGCGCCATGCGCGGCCATGGACGCCGGCGCTCCAGCTCCCCCGCGAGTCCCATAAGCGCAAGGTCGTCGCCCACGCGCCCGACGAACTGGATGCCCGCCGGCAACCCGTCACCGGTCTGGAAGAGCGGCACCGACATGGCCGGTTGCCCGGTGAGGTTGAATATCTCCGTGAACGGGGCAAAGGCCGTGCTGCGTTCGCGCCACTCCTCGGGATTCGATGCCGCCAGTTCCGCCAGCAGGCCGATCTCGAGCGGCGGCTCGGCCACGACCGGCATCACCAGAATGTCCACGTCCTGCATCGCGCGCGCAACCCGGCGGCGGATGTCCCATGTCGCCGCGCGCATGCGCACCATTTCCGCCGCGTCGCAGCGCGCTGCGTGGTCCATGGCCCACCTTATCACGCCGCCCGTCTCCTCCTCGGCAGGCGGACGGCCGAGCTCGGCCTGGCGTTGCGCGATGGCATAGGCGACTTCGGCCGTCCAGAACGCGGCGGCGGGCTCGTAGGGGTCGCAGCCGTCCGGCCATGACCATTCGTGCACCTCGTGGCCCATCTGCGTCATCAGCGTGGCGGCCTCTTTCACCAGTCCCGCGATTTCCGGGTTGGCCGCGCGTCCGCACGGCGCGTGCAGGCACAGCCCGACGCGGAGTTTCGCCGGGGGCGTCTGCAACGCGTCGAGAAAACGCCCCGCGGGCGCCGCCATGGCCGCGGGGGCGCCGGGCTCGGGCCCAATGGTCAGGTCAAGCAGCGCGGCGGAGTCTCGAACCGTGCGGGTCACGACGTGGTCGCAGTTCAGCCCGTTCACCAGCGGGCCGATGGGGGCGCCCGTGGCGACCAGCTGGCTCGTGGGCTTGAAGCCGAACACACCGCAACAAGAGGCCGGCACACGTATCGAGCCGCCCGAGTCCGTGGCATGCGCCATGGGCACCAGCCCCGCGGCGACGGCCGCCGCCGCGCCGCCGCTGGACCCCCCCGGCGTGCGGGCGGTATTCCAAGGATTGCGGGTGGGACCGTAGAGCTCCGGCTCGCACACGAAGTCGGTGGCGAATTCGGGCGTGTTCGTGCGCCCCGCCATCACGAGACCCGCAGCTTTCCAGCGGGCGGCCAGCACACCGTCCGCCGCGGCCGGCGCGGCGTCCGCGAAATAGCGGCATGCATAGGTCATCGGCCAGCCCGCGACATCGACGTTGACGTCCTTGGCTAGAAAGGGAACGCCGGAGAACGGGGCGCTCGACCCGGACTCTCGCGCGGATTTACGGGCTTGCGCGTCATCACGGATGACCACGGCGTTGAGACGTGGATCATGCGTGTCGATGGCCGACAGCGCGCAATCCATCAATTCGCTCGCGGTGACCTCCCCCTTGCGGACGAGGTCCGCGAGATCCAGGGCATCGCAAGCGGCGTAGTCGTCGAATGACAGCATGGCGGGTCCGTTCAGTTCAGGGGGCTGTTGCCTGTTTCTCGCCGCTGAGCGCCTGCGTCATGCGGTCGGCCAGCATCGCGATGATGGCCATGCCGATGCCGGCGACCATCCCGACGCCGAAATCGCCGTCGCCCAGGCCGATATACACCTGCTGGCCCAAACCGTTCGTCCCCACCAGCGCGGCAATCACCAGCATGGCGATGGCGTACATTATGGTCTGGTTCAGGCCGAGGAATATGACCGGCGCGGCGAGCGGGAACTTGACGCGCCACAACAGCTGCCAGCGCGTGCAGCCGCTACAGATCGCGGCCTCGATCGACTCCGCGGGCACGTTGCGCAGCCCGTGCTCGGTATACCGGATCGAAGGGACGATCGCGTAGGCCATGATCGCGAGCAGGGCGGTGAACTCCCCGATCTTGAAGATCATCACGAACGGGATCAGCAGCACGAAGAGCGGCATGGTCTGCAGGGTGTCGTTCACCGGCCGCACGGCGGCCGACACGGCATCGTTCTCGGATGCCAGGACACCGATCAGCCCGCCGATCAGGAAACACAGAAAGACGGCGAGACCGCAGAGATAAAGCGACAGCATCGCCTCGGCCCATACGCCGCAGACCAGCAGGAACCCCAGCCCGGCGCCCATGCCCGCGGCCAGTCGCCAGCCGCCCAGCTGGTAGGCCGCCAGCACCGCCGCCGCCATCAGCGCGGGCCATGGCAGGCCGGTCAGCCCGAAGAAGAGCAGCGTTGCACAGAACACGATGGCAACCGCCGCCTTCCATCCCAGCCGCCAGCCACCCAGTACAGCCAGCGCCGCCGCGGCGACCGCGTAGCCGGCCTTCATCGTGTCGGTAAAGGCAAATCCCCAGGAGAACGGGCTGATCGTCTGCGCCAGCCCCAGCTTGACCGGCAGCATGACGTAGAAGAACGCCACCTGCTTGATCGCCTCGATCTGACGCGAGAACTCGACCACGAGGTACTCCACGCCCGCGTTCAGCGTTTCGGCCGGAAATATGACCCAGCTCTTGGGGTAATCCGCGAGCGCGGGGAAAACCTGGGCCAGGCCCAGCAGAACGGCCGCCAAGAGCACGGCAAGCCAGAGCATCCGGCCGTGCGGCGCGCCCGGTTGGGTGTCGCCGGCGTCATGGGCTGCCAGCGCCCCGGTGATGCGGTCCATCACCATGGCCATCAGCGCGATCACCAGCCCGGCAATGAGGCTCTGACCGAACTCGGCGCGGCGGATCGAGGACAGCACCTCCCACCCGATATCCGCGGTGCCGCCTATGATCGAGGCGATGATGACCATCGAGAATGCCGCCATCGTCGTCTGGTTGACCCCCAGAAGCAGTTGCTTGCGGGCCGTGGGAACGCGAACGCGCCAGAAAAGCTGCCGCGGCGTGGCGCCCGACATCGTGCCGGCCTCGATCACCTCGGTGCCCACGCTGCCCAGCCCGAGCGCCGTGTTGCGCACCATGGGCGGGACCGCGTAGAGCAGGCTGGCGATCAGCCCGACCACTGGGCCGAACCCGAAGAGCAGGAGGATGGGCAGAAGGTAGGCAAAGGCCGGGATCGTCTGGAGCAGGTCCATGGCCGGACGGATCGCGCGTTCGGCCCGGTCAGAGAGGAATGCCCACGCGCCGAGTGCAAAGCCGATCAGGATCGAGAAAGGAACCGACAGGGCGACCAGCGACAGCGAGTTCATCGATTCCTGCCAATACCCGATCACGGCCATGTACAGCACGGCCAGAAACGCGAAGAGCGCCAGCCGCAGGCCCGACAGCGCGTAGGCCGCCAGCGTGATGAGCAAGAGCATCACGCTCCACGGCAGGGCAAGGATTAGCCAGCGGACCCCGGCCATGATCCGGTCGAGGAAGGACGACGCGGCGCGGAAACCCTGACCGAACCAGTCGATGAACCAGTCCATCGCCGTGTTGAGCCACCCCGTCGCCGGCACCACCCATTCGGCCGGGTAGGAAAACGCCCAGGGCAGCGCGCTCTTCATGGCCAGCAGGCCCAGCATGCCGGCAAGCACGCCGGCCCATGCGAGGGCCGCCATCGGAAACGCCTTGCGGGGTGTCATGAGACGGCTTCCCCGGCTTCTTCCTCGACCTCGCGGGTATGATGCGACAGCGCGTCGATCAAGCTTGCGGGCGTAACCAGCGCCCGCCCCCTGTCACCAAGGTCCACGGCCACGCCCTCGGGGTGGTCCGACAGCATAGGCAGCAGGGTTTCGACCTTGGTGTCGGGGGAGACGGACACCATACCCTCTGCCGCCGTGCCGCCCCGGGCGACGACGTCCGCGGCGGTGAGCACCCGCGTCAGCGGCACGTCCTGCGTGAATTCTGCCACGTAATCGTCGGCAGGATCCACGATCAGGTCGATCGGGCGGCCGATCTGCACGATCCGGCCCGCGCGCATCAGCATGATGCGGTCGGCAATGCGCAGCGCCTCGAGGAAATCGTGCGTGATGAACACGATGGATTTCTTCAACTCGGTCTGGATGTGCAGAAACTCGTCCTGCATCTGGCGCCGTATCAGCGGGTCGAGCGCCGAAAAAGGTTCGTCCAGCAGCCACAGGTCGGGCTCGGTGGCCAGCGACCGGGCGATGCCCACCCGTTGCTGCTGCCCGCCCGAGAGCTGGCTGGGATAGCTGTCCTCGCGGCCCTCCAGCCCGACCATCGAGATGACCTTCTCGACGCGGCGCCGGCTTTCCCTTGCGCCAAGGCCCTGAACGGTCAGGGGGAAGGCGATGTTGTCGATAACGGTGAGGTGCGGCAGCAGCCCGAAATGCTGGAAAACCATCCCCAGCTTGTGCCGTCTGATCTCGATCATTTCCTTGGGGGACTTGGCCAGCAGGTTGTCCCCGTCCATGAGGATCTCGCCATGGGTTGGTTCGACCAGCCGGGACAGGCAGCGCACGACCGTCGACTTGCCGGACCCCGAAAGCCCCATGATGACGAAGATCTCGCCCTCGGCCACGTCGAAGCTCACGTCCACGGCCGCCGGGATCATCCCATCCGCGCGCAGCTTTTCGGCCACCGCGGCGGGGTCCTTTTCGGCCGCGCCGCCGCCCAGATACGGGCCCGCGTCACCGCCGTAGACCTTCCAGAGATGCCGGCAAGACAGTTTCGCCGGGCTTTGTTGCGCCGAGGCGCCGTCAGGATCCGCGTGGCTCATCCTCTTCCCCGATCAATCCCCATCGAAAAACCGGGTCCGGCCCCTTCCACGGGGGCCGGACCCATCTGCATCGGATCTCAGTCCTGCGCGGCGCGGGCTTTTTCCAGCCACGGCGTCCACTTGTCCTCGTTCTCGTCGATCCAGTTGGCGACGACCTCTTCAAGCGCCTTGCCCTGCTGGTCGATCGCGAGGATCATCTTGTTCTGCTCGTCGTTGGTCACGTGCAGGTTCTCGACCAGCACGTGCGCATCGGGCCACTTCTCGCCGAAATCGCCGCTGACCAGCTTGTGAACGTTGGCCTGGGTGAAGCCGCAGGCATTGCCGCGGGATTGTTCCTCGACAGGGGGACAGGCCTTGCCCTCGCCATCGAACTGAACGAACTTGAACTCGTAATCCGCGTGGATCCAGTGCGGCAGCCAGAACATCATCAGCATGGGCTGCTTGGCAGAGACCGCGCTCTTGAGTTCGGCAACCATCGCGCCCTCGCTGCCGCCGGCGACCGCCTGGAACGGCAGTTCAAGACGGTCCACCAGCGTCTTGGAGCGCGTGCCCCAATCCGCCGGGTAGGTGATCAGGCGGCCCTTGGGAAAGGTGGAGGCGGTGGCAAATGCCTGCGCGCAGTCATAAAGTGCCTCGTAATCGGGCAGGCCGGGGCACTGCTCCTCCATGTAGGGGGGATACATCCAGCCTTCCGTCGGCTCCAGGCCCAGCGGGCCGACGATCTTGATGTCGCCGTCCGCCAGCGCCTTGTCGTAGATGTTGCCCACGTTGTTGTCCCAGAATTCCGGCTGCAGGTGCAGCGTGCCCTGTGCCATTGCCGAGATCTGCGGCACCGCGCCCGCGGTGACGTATTCCACGTCGTAGCCCAGCTCGCCGAGCAGTTCGCCGGTGATGTGTGCGCTGATATTCTGGCCGGTCCAGGCGTTGACCGGGATCCGGATCGTGTCGGCCGCGCTGGCGGTCACGCCCGCGATACCGGCGAGCGCCGCGCCGAGCACGGTGTTCCTGATGGTCTTCATCAACATGTGATTTCCTCTTCTTTTGCAGTTGCGGGCCCGTCCCTATCGCGGGGCGGATCCCGGAACATGGACATCGTTACTCCACCAAATTCCTGGTCATTAGGCCAGATTTTTCTTGGCGGCCTTGCCGGGCCGCGTGTCTATCGGCCATTGTCCTGCGCCTCGCGGATAATCGCGGCGATCTGCTCCACGCTGGCTTGCCGGGGATTCGTCAGCGCGGCAGGGTCGCGGCTTGCCTTTTGCGCCAGCCCGGCCGGATCGGCCGGCGTGACCCCGAGATCCGACAGGCCGGCAGGAATGTCCAGCGCGTCGAGAACGCCGCAAACATGGTTGTAAAAGCCGTCGAAATCGGTCGTCGCAAGGCCGAGCGCCTGCGACATGGGCCGGCAGTGCGGCCCGATTTCGGGCGCGTTGAAGCGCAGCACCGCCGGCAGCAGGACAGCGTTGGTCAGCCCGTGATGCGTGTCGTATTCCGCGCCGACCATGTGGCTGATCGCGTGTACCAGCCCCAGCCCCTTCAGGAACGAAACGCCGGCAAGACAAGACCCCACGATCATCGCGCCGCGGGCGTCCAGCGCCTCGGGCTGTTCCACGGCCCTTGGCAGCGCCGGGCCGATGAGGCGCAGCGCCTCCAGCGCGGCGCCGTCGCACATGGGGTGGAACATGGGCACGCAATATGCCTCGATCGCGTGGGTGAGCGCGTCACACCCCGTCCAAGCGGTCAGCCCGCGCGGCAGCCCGACCGTCAGTTCCGGGTCGAGGATGGCGGCCACGGGCTTCTGCCGGGGGTGCCAGACGCAGCCCTTTATCTCGCGGCGGGTGTCGGTGATCATGGCCGAGCTTTCGGTTTCGGCGCCGGTCCCTGCGGTCGTGGGCACGCAGACCAGCGGAACGAACCCGGCCATGTCGGGCGAGGTATGGTCGAAATCGAACGTCCACAGCGGGGTTTCCCGCCCGGCGATCAGGCTGATCGCCTTGGCCGCGTCAAGGCCGGAGCCGCCGCCGAGCCCGATGATCAGGTCGTGCTGCCCGGCCTCGAAGGCGGCCTTGCCGTGTTCGGCCTCGGTATCCGTGGGGTTGGGGCTGACCTCTGCGAACAGGCCGGGCGCCATGCCGGCATCGGTCAGTTGTGCAAGGGCGCGCTCGACGAAGGGCAGGTCTCGCGTTCCCCGGTCCGTGACGATCAGCGGGCGTTCGCTGCCGGCCTCCCGGCACGTTTCGGCGAGTTCCGCGAAACGGCCCGCGCCGTACTTGATGGGAACCGGGAATGTCCAGTCAACTGAATCAACGCCAACCATGCTTTCGTCTTTACCCCCGTGCCGGTTTTGTGCGGCTGGATGCCGCGTTTGGGCAAAATGTGAAACAGCATCGTTGAATGTGCAACCAATTTTTTGGTCATTTATTCAAAAATATTGATGGCCGGGGCGAGTCCGGATATACAAAAGGTTGTAAAATTCGCTTGTGACGCCATGCGCACGCATGGTGCCCGGGTGGCCCGGGATTTTGAATACGCTGTCATCGCCCCAGAGCCGGAAACGTGAACACATGAACAAGCAACAGCCAGCGGCCCGGGCGCGTCGCTCCTCGATTTCCGAACTGCGCCGGCGCGAGCTGGCGGAGGCGGCGCTGCGCACCGTGCAGAAATACGGGTTGAAAGGCACGACCGTGCACCGCGTGAGCGAGGAGGCGGGAATTTCGCAGGGGCTGGTTCACTACCACTACAAGACCAAGTCCGACCTGCTGGAGGCGACCGTAAAGTTGAACTACTATTACCTCACCCGGCAGGTGGTTCTGCTTCTTCGGCAGAGCGACAGCGTGGGCGGGCGGCTGAGGGCCGTGCTGTGGGGCAACCTGTGTCCCGAGGTGCTGACACGGGAAACGGCGCATTCCTGGGCGTCCTACGCCGGAGAGGCAGCCTATGATCCGCGGCTGGCCCGTATCGTCAAGATGATCGAGCGGCGCCTGATGAGCAACCTGACGCACGAACTGCGCAAGCTCGTCGACAGGCAGGACGCGCAGCGCATTGCCCGTTTCCTGGCGCTGCAGCTTGACGGGATATGGCACCATGTCGCGCGCTTGCCGGAAAACCCTGACAACCATGCGGAGTACGAGGCCCTTTGCGACGTCCTGCGGATATTGCTGTCGGGGCTGGGGCAGGGCGACGCCCTCGACGCGGCCTGAGGTTGCGCAGCCCGCCGGGGCCGTCCCGCCGTGCCGGGCCCCGGGGTCGACTTCTGGAAGTGCCTTTGGAGAGGATGCAGTCACATGACCAAGACAGTTGCCGCGGACTGGTACGCCACCGAGTCCCTGACCGATGGTGTCATGCGGATACATGAAATCCACGTGGCATCATGGCTGCGCTGCAACATCTGGCACGTGCGCGGGCGCGACCGCGACCTTGTCATTGATACCGGCATGGGTCTGAGGCCGATGACGCGCGAGATCGCGGCGCTGTCCGGGCGCCCGATCACCGCCATCATGACCCACAGCCATTTCGACCATTCCGGCGGCCTGCATGAATTTTCCGATCGCTGCGGACACGGGGCCGAAGCCGGGATCATGGCCGCGCCAACCGAGGCGAATACCGTGGCGGATGCCGGGTATGTCAGGGCCGAAACCTTCACCGCTCTCCCATGGGAGGGATTTTCGCACCGCGATTTCCAGGTGCGCCCGGCGCCGCTCACCCGTCTGGTGGACGAGGGCGACGTGATCGACCTTGGTGACAGGGTTTTCCGTGTCTTTCACCTGCCGGGCCATTCGCCCGGGTCGATCGCGCTACACGAGGCGGAAACCGGCCTGCTTTTCAGTGGCGACGTGGTTTATGACGGGGACCTGATCGACGATCTGTATCATTCCGACCCCGAGGTGCTGGCCCTGTCCCATGCGCGCCTGCGCGAGCTGCCGGTGCGGACCGTTCACGCCGGGCATTTCGCGTCCTTCGGCCGCGACCGGCTGATAGAGATTCTCGATGACTACAAGGCGGGCGGCCGCCGTGTCGGGGATGCCGAGTCGTGGATTTCCGGCAAGGCCGGCGCGGGCCGGACCCCGCCCGCGTGACCCGTTTGCCCTGCCGTGCAATCCTGGATGACTTGTATTCTTCGGATTTTTGATCAAAAATCCGGCCAAACACGACGGAGGACCAACATGTCGACGGTTCGCAGGGAGTTC
>NZ_JBISDG010000054.1:0-17917 GCF_044472985.1 Roseovarius salis
ATCGCCACCGCGCGCAAGCTGTTGTCGATCATCTACGACACACTCCGAAACGGCTGGGTCTTCGAAGACTTCACCCGGTTCAAAATCAAAGAAAAACAAAGTCCTGCTGGACAACCATCATAGGAGTGACATCATGAAGAGCTGGTACACGATCCGCGCCCGCGAGGGCGGCGCGGAAGTGCTGATCTATGACGAGATCGGTGCCTATGGCGTAAGCGCCAAGGGGTTCCTGGCCGAGCTGGGCGCGTTGCCGGATGACGCGGAAATCGTTCTGCGGCTCAACAGCCCCGGCGGATCGGTCTTCGATGCCGTGGCGATCCACAACGCGCTGAGCCGTCACAACGGCCCGGTCACCGTCTGGATCGACGGCATCGCGGCCTCGGCGGCGAGCTACGTGGCCATGGCGGGCGACGCGATCGTCATGCCCGAGAACGCCTTCCTGATGATCCACGACCCCTCCGGCCTCGTCATGGGCACGGCGGCGGACATGCGCGAGATGGCCGGGACGCTGGACAAGATCGCGGCCTCCATGACGCGCGGCTACGCGGCAAGGTCCGGCAAGCCCGAGGACGAGATCGCGGCGCTGCTGGCGGCGGAGACCTGGTTCGACGCGGCCGAGGCGCTGGAGGCGGGCCTCGCCACGCAGCTGGCCGAGCCCGTGCGCATCGCCGCCAGCTTCGACATCGCCCGCTTCCGGAACGCGCCGCCCGAGCTTGTGGAGGCTGTCGAGCCGGTCGAGACCGCCGATCCGGAGAGAGCCGCGACGGGACCGGACATCGTTGAAGACGCCGACGATGTTGCCGCGCCGCCCGATGCCGCACCGCAGCCCGAGGCGAACGATCCGGACGGCACGGCGGTAGATCCCGGAACAGGCCCGGAACCCGCGGCCATTCGCGCCGAGGCCATCGCCCATGCGCGCGCCGTGGTCGATCTCTGCCGCCTCGCGGGCCAGCCGCAGATGGCCGGGCGGTTCCTCGAGGAGGACGCCAGCCTCGACGCGGTCCGCGCCGCGCTGCTGGACGCCCGCGCCGAGACGGCGCCCGAGATCACGCCCCATCACCCGCAACCCGGGCGCAGCGCCACGACCCGCCCCTGGGGCGACGTCATCGCCCGAACCTTCAAGCTCAAGGGATAAGACACCATGACCACGCTCACAGAGGGCACCCATCCCGGCGGCTTCCTCGTCTGGGAAGCCCATCGCGACTACACCCGCGAGACCATCACCGTCGCGGCTGGCACGCTCGCCCCCGGCACCGTGCTCGGCAACATCACGGCCTCGGGCAAATACGCCGCGCACGATCCCAATGCCACCGACGGCACCGATACCGCGGTCGCGGTGCTCTGGGGCAAGGCGGATGCCTCGGGTGGCGACGCCCCGGCCGTCGCGGTGGTCCGCGGCCCCGCCATCGTCAACCGCCACGACCTGATCTTCACGGGCACGCCGAGCGATCCCGAGATCGCGGCCGCCCACGCGGCGCTCATCGACGCCGGCATCCTCGTCCGCTGATCGCGCACCCCACAACCATCCCTGACCCGGAGGCATCAACATGGCCACCATGGACATCTTCGAAGGCGATGCCTTCACCATAATCGAACTGACCCGTGCGCTGGAGAACATTCCCTTCAAGCCCGCAATCCTCTCGGGTGCCGGGCTCTTCGGCAGCCGCGGGGTGCGCGCGCGCACCGTCATGATCGAGAGCCGCGACGGCACGCTCTCGCTCATCCCGTTCTCCGAGCGGGGCTCGGCCTACGAGTCCCAGACGCCTGAACGCCGCGAGATGCGGGCGTTTGTCTGCCGCCAGTTCAAGAAGCAGGACGTGCTCTGGGCCTCGGAGATCCAGTCCATCCGCGACTTCGGCTCCGAGACCGCGGTGCAACAGGTCCAGGCCGAGGTCGCGCGCAAGCTGGGCCGCCTGCGCAACGACGCCGAAGCCACCTTCGAGTTCCACCTCTTCAATGGCATCCAGGGCGTGGTGAAGGACCCCAAGGACGGCGCCACCGTGATCGACTACCACGCCGAGTTCGGCATCACGCCCGCGGCCGAGGTCGACTTCGATCTGGACAACACGAGCCCCGCCTCGGGCGCGCTGCGCAAGCGCTGCCAGGCGCTGATCGAGAGCGTCGAGGATTCCTTGGGCGGCCTGGCCGCCGGCCAGGTGCAGATCCGCGCCGAATGCGGCTCGGCCTTCTTCGCCGATCTGGTCGCCCACAAGGAGGTGCGCGAGACCTACCTCAACACCGCCGCGGCGGCCGATCTGCGCGGGCGCGTCGGCGAGGAGGTCAGCTTCGGCGGCATCACCTTCCGCCGTTATCGGGGTGGCCTCGGCTTCGGCGTGCCCACCGACAAGGCCTACTTCTACCCCGAGGGGGTCGAGGGGCTGTTCGAGATCTACTACGCCCCGGCAGACACCTTCGAGACGGTCAACACCGTGGGCCTGCCGCTCTATGCGCGCATGATCCCCGACCGGGATCGCGACGAATGGGTGCGGCTCGAGATCGAGAGCAACCCGCTGCCGATCTGCACCCGCCCGCAGGTGCTCCGCTCGGCGCGGCGGACCTGATGAGTCAGAGCGTGACGCTGTATCGGGCGTTGAGATCGCTGAGATGCCGGACCAGCCAGTCGGCCGGTTCGGTATCCTGCCAGAAGCGCCAGAGTTCCGGGTAGCTCATCGCCTCGAACGCCGGCGATGATCCTGCCACGCGCGCCCTGAACTCCTCGATCTCCGCCCGATGGGCGGCGAACTCCGGACCGGCACCCGGGTTCGCAGGCTCCCAGAACAGATAGAGCAGCGTCACGGGGCGGTCTGGAAAGGTGCGAGCCAGACCGAAGGCATGCTTGATGAGCTGTGCAGCGTCGAGCCAAGTGTACTGGTCCGGGCGATCCCGGAGGCGCAGCATCTCGCGAAAGTATCCCTGGTCGCGCCGCCCGTCCCTGATCTGCTCCTCGTAGGCGGGCGAGAATTCGGCCCGGTGAGCCGACAGGTGTTCGGTCAGCTTGGACTCGATCCCGACCACGCCGCTGGGGCCCGAAAGCACGACGTCGAGGTTGGGAGCACGGCCACCGCGGAGTCCGGTGGGGCATTTCCGTTCGAAGCGAAGATCGTCGAAACCGGCACCCATCGGCATGGCGAGGTCGGCGAGCCGGCTCCGAAACGGCGCGAAGCAGTTGACCGCCAGCCCTGATGAAGAATGGGCCGCCCGAAACTTGGTCTCCAGCTCGTTGCCGTCGCCCGACGACAGGTCTGCTTCGAAATCCTCCAGCGAGACCTGCGGAAGCAGGGTGTCGCGAAAATCTGCGACGTAGCCCTTCGGGTCGAGGGATTTGTCGGGGTGCTGGTGAACGAAAGCGTCGGAAAGAGCTTGAACGGCTCGGATCCTCGTCGGGCGCTCTGAAATCGATTCCTGTTTCATGGGGGCAGTATAGCCATGACCAGCGCGTTCGCATCCGCCCTCGACGCGCTCTTCGCGGACGCGCATCTGGCACGCGACGTCGTCTACACCGCCGAGGGCGGCGCGCCTGCGCTGGTCCGCGCGATCCTGCGCCGGCCTGACGACGTCACCGGCTTCGGCGACGCGCGGATCTGGTCGGAGACAACCCGGCTGGACCTGCGCCTCGCCGAGGTCGCCAACCCGCGCCCGGGTGACCGCATCGAGATCGACGGCGAGGCCTTCCTCATCCAGGGCGAGCCCGTCCGAGACCGCGAGCGGCTCGTCTGGACCGTCGACCTGCGCCCGGCCTGACCACGATGAAACTGAAGCTCGACATCACGCCCGATCTCGTCGCCGCCATGGCCGCCGAGGTGAAGGCCGGCGAAAACGCCGTGACCGCCGCCATGCGCGATGCTGGGACCGGTCTCAAGACCGCCTGGCGTGGCCAGATCACCGGCGCGGGGCTCGGGCGGCGGCTGGCCAACTCGATCCGCAGCCAGACCTACCCGAAGTCCGGCGAGAGCCTGAACGCCGCCGCGCTGGTCTGGTCCAAGGCTCCGGTCATCATCGGCGCCCACGACACCGGGCCGCTGATCCGCTCGAAAGAGGGGTTCTGGCTGGCGATCCCGACCGAGGCTGCCGGCCGCGGCCTGCGCGGCGCCAAGCTTACCCCTGGCGAATGGGAGCGACGGCGCGGCCTGCGCCTGCGCTTCGTCTACCGTCGCCGCGGCCCGAGCCTGCTGGTCGCCGATCGCGCCCGGATCAACAAACGCGGCCAGGCGGTGATCTCGCGCTCCAAGACTGGCCGCAACCAGGTCACCGCTCCGATCTTCCTGCTGGTCCCGCAGGTCAAGCTGCCGAAGCGGCTGGACCTTGACCGGGACGCCGAGCGCGCGCACGACAGCGTGCCGGGCCTGATCGTGGCGAATTGGGTGGAGCGAAAGCTGTAGGCGCTGCGTATCGTCGTCGATGCAAGACGCGCCAAAGGTGCTCCGGCTCAGCGGCGACCGAGCTTGCCGAATTCGCTGTCGAGGAGCGACCGGATCTTCCTTGCGCCGCCGCGCAGGGCCGCTTCGACAGTCGCGTCGTGATGGGTGACCGTCTGCGGCTGCATCCCCTCGGGCCTCGCCTCGATGGTGCAGCGAATGTCATCGGTCCCGCCCTTGGCGGCGTTCACATCTGCCAGGTGCACCTCGATCCGCGACAGCCGGTCTGTCAGATGTCCAAGCGCCGAAGCGACCGTCTGCTCGGCGACCTCGGCGAGGCGGTCGTCGCCCTCGATATTGGCGTCGGTATTCAGTTGGAACTGCATGTCGGTTCTCCTGTGTATCTGATCACCTAACATGAAAAACCATGAAGATGGCTGATCGAGCGCAAGTTCATCTGCGCGATCAGTAGGAACGCTTGCGCGTCGATAGCATGGGCGAGGATTCGAAGCCACTCGCAATGCCCACTCCACGCGAAACCATCCTCGCCGCGCTGCACGCGCGGCTCTTGGCGCTGCCCGCCACCGCTCTGCGCGGCGAGGTGCTGCCCGAACGCGTGCCGGCCGATGGACTGCTGATCCTGCGCGATGGCGAGCCAGGCGAGCCGGAGGTGACGCTCTCGCCCCTGCGCTACCACTACCAGCACCGCGCCGAGATCGAGGCGGTCGTGCAAGGCGCCGACCGTGACATCGCCTTCGACACGCTGACCGCCAGCGTAGGTGCGGCGCTCGCTGTCGACCGCACGTTGGGCGGGCTCTGCGACTGGGTCGAGGCCGAGGCGCCGCGGCCGGTCGATCTGCCCGTCGAGGGCGCGGCGAGCCTGAAGGCGGCCACCATCGCGGTGGTGCTGCACTATTCGACGGACGACCCGCTGAGCTGAGCGCGGCGCAGACGACCTCCGGCACCCTATGACCCACCGGCCCGCGGATCCGCTCCGCGGGCCGCTTCTTTTTGCGAGAGGAGAGCATCATGGCACGATCCCTTGGGGCGCGGGCCCAGCTGGCGTTCGGCTTCGAGACCACCTACGGCACGCCGCCGGCGAGCGGCTTCATCCGCATGCCGTTCGCGCCGGGGCTGTCCGTCGCCGCCGAACAGCCGCTGCTCGATTCCGAGCTGCTGGGCTACGGCCGCGATCCGCTGCCGCCGGTCAAGGACGCGATCACCGCCGATGGTGACGTGGTGGTCCCGATCGACGCGGAGGCCTGGGGCCACTGGCTGAAGGCGGCCTTCGGTGCGCCCGCGACCAGCGGCACCGGGCCCTACACCCATGAGTTCCAGTCCGGCGCCTGGGACCTGCCGAGCTTCGCGCTGGAAAAGGGCCTGCCGGAGGTGCCGCATTACGCCATGTATCCCGGCTGCCGGGTCAACCAGCTGCAATGGTCGATGGAGCGTTCGGGCCTCGTGACCGCGACCGTCGGCGTCATCGCGCAGGGCGAGGACAAGAGCGCCACCAGCCAGGCCGGCACCCTGACCGAGCCTGCCCTCAAGCGCTTCGGCAGCTTCCAGGGAGGCGTCCAGCGCGACGGCACGGCGCTCGGCAATCTGGTCTCGGCCGAGATCACCTATGCCAACAATCTCGACCGGGTGGAGACGATCCGCGCCGACGGCAAGATCGCGGGCGTGGAGCCCGGCATCGCCGCGCTGACCGGCAACGTGGTCGTCCGCTTCGCCGACGAGACGCTGCTGCAACAGGCCATCGACGGCGATCCTTGCGAGCTGGTGTTCGGCTACGCGCTGCCCTCGGGCGAGAGCTTCACGCTGACGGCGCACGCCGTCTACCTGCCGCGCCCGCGGATCGGGATCGACGGGCCGCAGGGCATCCAGGCGACCTTCGACTGGCAGGCGGCGCGCGACCCCGGCACCGGCCGCATGGCCACCGCAACCCTCATCAACGACGTGGACCAGTACTGATGCTCCGACTCGACATGACCCGCAAACCCGCCTGGCACGACATGCCCGGCGGCGTCCGCCTGAAGCTCCTGCCGATCACCACCGCGCTGATGGCCGAGGCGCGCCGCGACCCCGACGTGGTCGCGGCGCTGCAAAGCGTGCCGCCCGAGGCTGATGAGGCGCTGGACGCCGACCCGGCCGCGGCGCGCGCGAGCGACGAGGCGGTGGCGATCCCCTTCGCGGTGGCGCTGGCGCGGCTCGCCATCGTCGAGTGGGAGGGCGTGGGCGACGCGAAGGGCGCGCCCGTTGAGCCCGGGCCCGAGACGATCCCGGCGCTGATGGACATCTGGCCGATCTTCGAGGCGTTCCAGACCCGCTACGTCCAGAAGGGCCTGCTGCTGGAGCAGGAAAAAAACGCCTCTGCGCCCTCGCAGCCTGGGTCTGGGGCGGGGGCGCGGAGTACTGCCGGGCCTGCGACGGGCCGTGCCCGGACTGCCCGCAAACGCAAGAGCGGCCGCTGACGCTGGAGGGCCGGCAGGTGCGGGATCTGGTGCAGGCGGCGGGCGGCCAGCTGCGGCTGGCCCCCATGGGCGGCGTCATCGGCTTCGACATGACCGCGCTGCTCGCCATGGCGCGCGCCCGCGGCATCGACCCGGCCGCCGCCGCCGAGCTCCTCCCGCATGTCGAGGCGGTGGTGGTCGAGACGCTGGCCAGACAGGCCGGCTCAGGCGGCGGCGACGGGGGTGATGTCTGAGACGTCGACGGTGTCGCGCGCGCGGGCGAGGTCCCAGGCGCGCTGCAGGTTCATCCAGTATTCGGGTGTCGTGCCGAAGGCCTTGGCGAGGCGCATGGCGGTGTCGGCGGTCACGGCCGTTTCCTCCCGCACCAGCCGCTCGATCCGCGTGCGCGGCACGTGCAGGCGCCGGGCCAACGCGATCGGGCTCAGCGCGAGCGGGTCGAGGTAGAGCTCCCTGAGAACCTCGCCGGGGTGCGAGGGGGTCTTCATCAGTGTCATGGCGCGTCCTTTCGATGCCCGTTCAATGGTAGTCGACAATCTCGACGTCGGCCGGTCCCTGATCGGTCCACACGAAGCAGATGCGCCACTGGTCGTTGATCCGGACGGAATGCTGCCCGGCCCGGTCGCCCTTGAGCTCCTCGAGATGGTTGCCCGGCGGAAACCGGAGATCCTCGAGGACCGTGGCGGCGTCGAGCGCCGAGAGCATCGCACGCGTCCGCTTGACCAGATCGGCCGGGAAGCCCTTGCCGAACCGGCCTTCCACCGCGTTCGCCGCGCGCTTGCCCTTCGTGTTGACGATCATGGGGGCATGTATCACGGCGTGATACATATTTCAAGGGGGCGGTGAGCCGCTCCGAAGCCTGACATCATCTCGAGAGGACCCAAATGGCCGAAAAACGTGTGTCCGTCCGCCTCGCGGCCGTGGGCGGGCGCCAGGTGCGCGCCGAGCTCGAGGGCGTGGGCGAGGCTGGTAAGCGCGGCTTCGGGCGTCTCAGCCGCGAGATGGAGGCCGCCAATGCCCGGCTTGCGGGCTTTGCGCGCCGGGTCCGCGTGGCCTCGGCAGCAGCCGTCGCGGCCGCCACGGCGGCGGGCGTGGCCATGGTGCGCTCCGGTCTGCAAACTGTCGATGCGCAGGCCAAGCTGGCGCAATCGTTGGGCACCACCGTCGCCTCGATCCAGACGCTCGAACGCGCGGGCGAACTGGCTGGCGTCTCGATGTCCGGAATCGAGCAGGCGACCAAGGATCTGACGCGTCGGCTCAGCCAGGCGGCCGCCGGGACCGGCCCTGCCGCCGACGCGCTCGACCGGCTGGGGCTCTCGGCCTCCGACCTGATCGCCCTGCCGCTCGACCAGCGGGTCGGCGCGATCAACGCGGCGATCGAGGAGTTCGTCCCCGCCGCCGAACGCGCCGCCGTCGCGGGACAGCTCTTCGGCGAGGAAGGCTCGATCGCCATGAGCCGGATCGACACCGCGACGCTGCGCCAGGCGACGGAGGACGTGCGTGCGTTCGGGGTGGTGGTCTCGGAGCAGGACGCGGACCGGATCGAGCGGACGAACGATGCGATCTCGCGGCTTGGGCTGATCTGGCGAGGGCTCGCTAACCAGCTCGCGGTCGCTGCAGCCCCCGCGCTGGAGGCCGTCGCCGACGCCATGGCGGCGGTCGCCAGCCGCACGGGCCCGCTCGGCATCGCAATTCGCAGCCTTTTCGACAACATCGGCCGCCTGACCACCTACGCCGCGACCTTCGCAGCCTTCCTCGCAGGCCGTTGGGTGGCTGGCATGGCCGCCGCCGCGCTGTCGGTGCGCGGGCTTGCCACGGCGCTGGTCGTCCTGCGCGGCGCGCTGATCCGCACCGGTATCGGGGCGCTGATCGTCGGCGCGGGCGAGCTTGTTTATCAGTTTACGAAACTGGTGAAGGGCGCCGGCGGGTTCGGGGAGGCGCTGGAGCTGTTGGGCAATGTGGCCCGCGCCGTCTGGGACGGGATCACGAGGACCGTCACCTCCTTCGTGGACGATTTCCGGGCGATGGGGGCGGACATCGAGGGCATCTGGCTCCGGCTCATGGCTTTTCTGTCGCAAAAGTGGGCCGACTTTCTCGGCCAGATCGGGCCGACCTTTAACGCGGTCTCCGAGCGGATCGGCGCGGATGCGCGTATCGACGTGATCGGTGCGCAGGCTTACGCGTCCTATCTCGAGAACGCCGCGAGCAACGCCGGCAACCGGGGCGATGCCTTGCGTGCCAGGGCGGCCAAGACGCGCGCTGGCGCCTTCGATGGGGTGCGCGAGGCGGTAGCAGAGCTCTTGGCGGCGATGCGCGCGAGTGGCGAGCAAGGCGAGGATGCGCTCGATCAGGCCAGTGATGCCGCGGACCGGGTCCGCGCGGCTCTCAAGAAGGCGGGAGAGGCAGGAAGCGCGGCAGGTGCGGGGATCGCCAAAGGGGGCGAGGCTGCTGCCAGCGGCTGGGCTGCGATCTCGCGGACGCTTACGGATTATGCCAGCAAGGCGCGCGATATTGGCAGCGATATCGGGCAGAGCCTCGTCGGCGCCTTCCGGTCGGCCGCGAACGCTGTCGGCGAGTTCGTGAGGACGGGCAAGCTGAATTTCCGCGATTTGGTCACTTCGCTGCTGGCCGATCTCGCGCAGCTCGCGGCCCGTCGCTTTATCCTCGCGCCGATCGCGGATGCGCTTGGCGGCGCGCTCGAGGCCAGCGTCCTGCATGATGGCGGCGTGGCGGGCGCGGCCGGCCAGCGGCGGTCCGTGCCGGCGCTCGCCTTCGCGGGCGCGCCGCGGATGCATTCCGGCGGCACGCTCGGCCTGCGTCATGACGAGGTGCCGGCCATCCTGCAGCGCGGCGAGCGCGTTCTCTCGCGCCGGGAGGCGCGGGACTACGCCGGCGGCGGCGTCACGGTAAACATCCAGACCCGCGACGCGGAGAGCTTCCGCCAGTCGCGCACGCAGGTGGCGGCGGACATCGCGCGCGCGGTGTCGCTCGGTCGGCGAGGGCTCTGATCCATGGCGTTCCACGACGTTCGGTTTCCCGACGACATCAGCCGGGGCGCGCGCGGCGGGCCGGAGCGGCGCACGCAGATCGTCGAGCTTGCCTCGGGTGACGAGGAGCGCAACGCCTCATGGGCCGACTCCCGCCGGCGCTACGACGTCGCCTACGGCATCCGCCGGGCCGACGATCTGGCGGCGGTCGTCGCCTTCTTCGAGGCGCGCAACGGCCGGCTCTACGGGTTCCGGTTCAAGGACTGGGCCGACTACAAATCCTGCACGCCATCGGCCGCGCCGGCGGCGAACGACCAGCCGCTCGGGACCGGTGACGGCTCCACGACGGCCTTCCAGCTGGTGAAAGGCTATGCCTCGGGCGCGCAGGTCTGGACGCGCGCGATCACTAAGCCGGTGGCGGGCAGCGTGCGGGTCGCGCTCGACGGCGCGGAGCAGGCGTCAGGCTGGAGTCTGGATCCGGCCACGGGGATCGTCACCTTTGACGCGGCGCCCGGCGCGGGCGTCACCATCACCGCGGGCTTCGAGTTCGACGTGCCGGTGCGCTTCGACAGCGACGCACTCGACGTGACACTGGATATCGAGCGGCTCGGGTCCATTACCTCTATCCCGCTAGTGGAGATCCGCCGATGACCGACTCGCTTCATCGCCTGCATCCGCTGGAGCCGCGCCTGGCGCGCATGGAGACGAAGATCGACCACATCGAGGCGCAGCTCGGCGACATGCCGGGGCTGCGCGATCGCCTCACGCGCGTCGAGGAACAGAGCCCGTCCTTCGCCCATCTTTCGGAAACCGTCCACCAGAACGCGGCCGATTCCCAGGAGGCGAAGGCGCTGCGCCATCAGACGCGTTGGATTCTCGGGCTGATGGTCGCGACGATTCCGGTCGCGGGCTCGCTGGGCGGGCTGATCGCGGTGATCGTGCAAGGTTATCTTGGCGGCGCGCCTATTCACTGAGCCGCGCGGCGGAAACTTCGGAGGCAATTCATGCAAATGACGGACGAGGGCCTCTTGGCCCTGGCCGGGCACGAAGGAGTCGTGCCGGCGCCCTATCTCGATGCCGCGGGCGTGTGGACGTTCGGGGTCGGGCACACCGCCGCGGCGGGACCGCCGGATCCCGAAGCCATGCCGCGCGGCATGCCGGTCGATCTCGACCGCGCCATCGCGGAGGCGCTTCGAATCTTCCGCGCGGACGTCGCGCGGGCGAGCCTGACGCGGGCGCTGAACGCTGGCAGGGTCGAGGAAGCCGCGGATCTCTTCATGAATTGGTCGCGGCCGGCGGTGATCATCCCGCGGCGCGAGGCGGAGCGGGATTTGTTCCTGCACGGCGCCTATCCGGACAGGGCGATTCCGGTCTGGCGCGCCGACGAAGGCGGGCGCGTGGACTTCTCGCGTCCGGTGCGGCGGCTTTGGGCCAAGGAGGCGCTCGCAATTCTGCGCGCGCCGCGGCGGCGGACGGGCTGGTTCGTCCGGTTGCTGGAGCTTTTGTCGGGTCTCATTCGGAGGGAGTGAACCATGCGGTATGTCCATCCGCGATCCATGACCTGGTGGGCGGGGATCCTCGCCATGGCGACGGGAGTCGCCTCGGTGGTGCTTCCGCGCAGCGACGCGCTCACTGAATTGTCTCGCCTCGTCGCGCTGTTGGGCGGCTCGGGCGACGCCTCGCCGGCGGGGCTGATGTTCCTCGGTCTGGGGCTGATCGGCCTGCGCGACCGGATCGAGCGCGGGTTCCGTGGCGATGGCTGAGGCGATGCTCTGGATCCTCGCGGCGCTGGGCGCCGTGGCGGGTGCGCTTCTGGGCCGGCTCTGGGGCCGCGCCGAGGGGCGGCGCGAAGGCAAGCGGGAGGCGGAGAATGCGGCGATTGCGGAGAGCCACGAGCGGCTGGAGCGCGGGCGCGCGGCGGTGCGCGATGCTCGCGGCCACGATCCTGCTCAGCAGCTGCGCGACAACAAGGATCGCTGGTGAGGCGGGGTGCGCGGCCTATGCGGAGGCGCGTCTGTCGATTCCGGATGCTGAAACGATTTCCGAAGTGCCGGCGCCGTGGCGGACGTGGATCGTCGAAACGGACACGCGGATGACTGGGGTCTGCCGATGAAGAAACTTGCTCCCGGCCTGCAGTCTCATCTCGACGAGGGCACGACGACGCTCGCCTGGTGCTGGCGGATCACGAGGACCGATGGCGTCACCTTCGGCTTCACCGACCATGACCGAACGCTCAGCTTTGACGGCACCGACTTCGAGCCCGAGAGCGGGCTCACGGCGTCCGAGGTCCGTTCCGGCTCGGACCTGTCGGTCGATGCGCAGGACGCCGAGGGCGTGCTGACCTCCGACCGGATCACCGAGACCGACATCCTCGACGGTCGTTGGGACAATGCCGAGGTGCAGGTGTGGCGCGTCAACTGGTCGAACCCGGCCGATCGCGCGCTCTTGCGCCGCGGCGCGCTGGGCGAGATCCGGCGCGGACGGGTGGCCTTTACCACCGAGGTGCGCTCGCTCGCCCATGTGCTGGGCCAAACGGTCGGGCGGACCTACACCGCGCGCTGCGATGCCGTGCTCGGGGATGGTCGCTGCGGGGTCGATCTCTCCGCGCCGGCCTATCGCGGTGCGGGCACGGTTGCGGAGCTGCCGCGCGAGCGCGTGGTGCTCGCCTCCGGTCTCGAGAGCTTCGAGGCGGGGTTTTTCTCGCTCGGGGTTATCGAGTGGGCGACGGGCGCGAACGCGGGGCGCCGCGCTGAGGTCGCGCGCCACGAGCTCGACGAAGCGATCGCGGAGCTCACACTGATGGAGCCGCCCGTGCGCGCGCCTTCGGCGGGCGACACCTTCGAGGTCGTGGCGGGCTGCGACAAGCGCCCGGAGACCTGCGCCGGGCGCTTCGACAATATCGCCAACTTCCGGGGCTTTCCGCACATTCCCGGCCAGGACACCATCGTGCGCTTCGCCAAGCGCGGCGGCGGGAACGAGGGGGGCGTGCTGTGAGGCGCGCGGATCGGCGCCGCGTCGTGCGGGTCTCGCGGTCCTGGATCGGCACGCCTTACGTCGATCAGGCGAGCCGGCGCGGCGTCGGGGCGGACTGCCTCGGGCTCGCGCGGGGCGTCTGGCGCGAGGTGGTCGGCCCGGAGGCGGTGCCGGTGCCGCCCTATTCCCGCGACTGGGGCGAGGTCGGCACGCGCGAGGTGCTCGTCGAGGCCGCGCGCGCCCTGCTGATCGAGATCGACCGCGAGGCCATCGGGCCGGGCGCGCTCGTCATCTTCCGCATGCGCGCGGGCGCCCTGGCGAAGCATGTGGGCATCCTCGTGGCGCCGGATCGCTTCGTGCACGCGCGCGAGCGCCTCGGCGTGATCGAGGAGCCCTTCACCACCGCCTGGCGCCGGCGCGTTGCCTGCGCCTTCGTGTTCCCGGCTCGGAGGATCTGACATGGCGTCCATCGTTCTGGGGATCGCCGGCGCGGCGATCGGCAGCTCCATCGGCGGCACACTGCTCGGTATCAGCGCGTCGACCATCGGCGGCTACGTCGGTTCGGCCATCGGCTCGGCGGTCGACAGCTGGGTGGTCGCTTCGCTTGCGCCGACGCAGCGGGTCGAGGGACCGCGGCTCGAATCGCTGCAGGTGACCACCTCGACCGAGGGTGCGGTGATCCCGGCGGTGTTCGGGCGCATGCGCGTCGGCGGCAACATCATCTGGGCCACGGATTTCCGCGAGGAGACGGAGACCACCTCGCAGGGCGGCGGAAAGGGCGGCGGGCCGGAGGTCGAGACGACCGAGTATCGTTACTACGCCTCGCTTGCGGTGGGCATCTGCGAGGGGCCGATCGCCGGCATCGGGCGGGTCTGGGCCGACGGGGATCTTCTGGATACCTCCACAATCGAGTGGCGCGTGTATCTCGGCACCGAGACGCAGGCGCCGGATCCGCTGATCCAGTCGCTCATGGGCGCCGGGGCGACGCCTGCCTACCGCGGGGTCGCCTACGCGGTGTTCGAGGATCTGCCGCTCGGCCGTTTCGGCAACCGCCTGCCGCAGCTCACCTTCGAGGTGCTGCGTCCCTTCGCCGAGGCGGAGACGGCCGAGGGGCTGATCCCGGCGGTCTGCATGATCCCGGCCTCGGGCGAGTTCACCTACGCGACCGAGGGCATCCGCAAGAAGCCGGGCTTTCCTCTGCCGGGGACATCGGATGAGGGTGGCGCGGAGAACCTCAACGCCTTGTCGCGCACCGCGGACATGCTGGTCTCGCTCGATCGGCTCGAGGCGGTCGCGCCGGCCTGCGAGTCGGTCTCGCTCGTGGTCTCCTGGTTCGGCACGGATCTGCGCGCCGGCGAGTGCGAGCTGAAGCCGGGTGTCGAGCTCGCCGCGAAGGCCACCTCGCGGGACTGGTCGGTGAACGGCGTTACGCGCGCCGAGGCATATCTCGTCAGCCGCGATGCCGAGGGCCAGCCTGTCTATGGCGGCACGCCGGCGGACTTTTCGGTGGTGCAGGCGATCCGCGAGCTCAAGGCGCGGGACAAGCGCGTCACCTTCTATCCGTTCATCCTCATGGACGTGCCGCCCGGCAACGAGCTGCCGGATCCCTACAGTGACGACGCGGCGGAGGTCGGTCAGCCCGCCTTTCCCTGGCGCGGGCGGATCACCTGTTCGCCCGCGGCGGGGGTCGCGGGTTCGGTCGACAAGACGTCGGCGGCGGCGGACCAGGTGGCGGCGTTCTTCGGCACCGCGACCGCGTCGGACTTCTCGGTTTCGGACGAGTCGGTCGCGTGGAACGGGCCGGCGGGCGAGTGGGGCCTGCGCCGCATGATCCTGCACTACGCCCATCTCTGCGCCGCGGCCGGCGGGGTCGATGCCTTCCTGATCGGCACTGAGATGGTCGCGCTCACGCGGATTCGCTCGGGCGCCAGCACCTATCCGGCGGTCGCCGAGTTCGTTTCGCTCGCGGCCGAGGTGCGCGCGATCCTCGGGGCGGGCACGCGCATCTCCTACGCGGCCGATTGGTCGGAGTATTTCGGGCATCAGCCGCAAGATGGGACGGGGGACGTGTTCTTCCATCTGGATCCGCTCTGGGCGGACGCGAACGTCGACTTCGTGGCCATCGACAACTACATGCCGGTCTCCGACTGGCGCGACGGCTTCGAACACGCGGACGCGGCGGCGGGCTGGGGCTCGATTTACGACCGCGCCTATCTCCAGTCGAACATCGAGGGCGGCGAGGGCTTCGACTGGTTCTATGCCTCCGCGGCGGATCGCGCGGCGCAGGTGCGCACGCCCATCGAGGACGGCGCCGGCAAGCCCTGGGTATTCCGCTACAAGGACATCCGGAGCTGGTGGTCGAACGCGCACTACGACCGGCCGGGCGGCGTCGAGGCGGCGACGCCCACCGCCTGGGTGCCGGAATCAAAGCCCATCCGGTTCACCGAGCTCGGGTGCCCGGCGGTGGATCGCGGCACCAACCAGCCCAACGTCTTTTACGATCCGAAGTCGTCGGAGAGCTCTGTGCCTCATTTCTCGCGGGGGTGGCGCGACGACGCCATCGCGCGGGCCTACCTCGAGGCGCTCTACCTCTACTGGTCCGAGCCGGCGCATAATCCGGTGTCGTCGGTCTATGGAGGGCGCATGCTCGAGGTCGCGGAGTGCGCCGCCTGGACGTGGGACGCGCGCCCGTTTCCCTTCTTCCCCGGCCTTGAGGACGTCTGGGCCGACGGTCCGAATTGGCAGCTCGGCCATTGGCTGAACGGGCGCATCGGCGCGGCCTCGCTGCCCGCGCTCGTCCGCTTCCTCTGTGAACGCGCGGGCCTGCCGGCGGAGCGGGTGGACGTGTCGGATCTCCACGGCGCGGTCGAGGGCTACGCCATCACCGCGCTCGAGAGCCCGCGCAGCTCGCTCGGCGTCCTGGCGCGGCATTTCGGCTTCGATGCCATCGAGAGCGAAGGGCGCATCCGCTTCGTCATGCGCGGCGCGGCGCCCGTGGCCTCGCTCACGCTGGACGAGCTCGTGCCGGCGCGGGCCGGCGAGCGCGTCGAGCTCACGCGCGGGCAGGAGACGGAGCTGCCGCAGGCGCTGAAGTGGTCAGTCGCGCGGGCGGACGCGGACTACGAATCGGCGCAGGTCGAGGCGCGCCGCGCCACGGTCGAGGCGTCGCGGGTCGCGCTCGAGACCTTTCCCATGGCGGTGCCGCCGGAGGAGGCGGAGCGGCGCTGCAGGCGCGCGCTCATGGAGGCATGGGCGGGCCGCGAACGCGCGGCCTTCGCCCTGCCGCCGTCGCGGCTTGCCCTCGATCCTTCGGACGTGGTCGCGCTCGAGCACGACGGGGCCGATATGCAGCTGCGGCTTGTCACCACCGCGGACGGGGAATCCCGGCGCCTGGAGGCGGTGCGCCAGGATCGCGGCGTCTACGACCTGCCGCCGGGTCTGCCGCGGGAGCGCTCCATCGGCCGGCCGGTGGTGTTCGACGCGCCGCCGGCGGTGTTCATGAATCTGCCGCAGATCACCGAGGCGGCGCCGCCCGCGGCGCCTTACCTCGCGGTGCACACGCGGCCCTGGCCCGGCGTCGTCGCGGTCTACCGCAGCGCCACGCTCGACGGCTTCAAGCGGGTCGCGGAGGTCGGGTCGCCGGCCGGGATCGGCGCGCTTGCATTCGATCTGTATCCGGGGCCGGTCTCGCGCTTCGATCGGGCGAACGAGGTGCACGTCGATCTGGTCTCCGGATCGCTGCGCTCGGTCACGGATCTCGAGCTGTTCTCGGGCGCCAACGCGCTTGCCCTCGAGGCGGAGCCCGGCGTCTGGGAGGTGCTGCAGGCGGCGGAGGCGGAGCTGATCACGCCGGGGCGCTACCGTCTCTCCCGCCTTCTGCGCGGCCAGCGCGGAACCGAGGGCGCGCAGGGCAACCCGGCGCCGGCGGGTGCGCGCGTCGTGGTGCTCGACACCAGCGTCGTGCCGCTGCCGGTCACGCAATCCGAGATCGGCATCACCTATAACTGGCGGGTCGGCTCTATCTGGGATCCCGTCGCCTCGGATAGCTACACCGCCGCGACCTTCACGCCCGAGGGCGCCGGGTTCCGGCCCTTTTCGGTCGCTCATGTCGAGCAGCCATTCCGCACGCCGCGCACGCCCGGCGACCTGACAATCCGCTGGACGCGGCGCTCCCGCGCGCCCGCGGCGGACAGCTGGCGCGGGCTCGAGGTGCCGCTGGTGGAGGGGCGCGAAGCCTACGAGGTGGAGATCCTCGACGCCGCCGGCACGGTGCTGCGCACGCTCTCGGCCGCCGCGCCCGCGGTGGTCTACACCGGCGCCGCGCAGACCGAGGACTTCGGCGCGCCGCTTGGGCCGGGCGACGCCCTCGACGTGCGCATCTTCCAGCTCTCGACGGCTGTCGGCCGCGGCTGGGCCAAATCCGCCACGCTTTACTTCTGAGGTGATCCATGTCCGACGCGACGACCAACCTGCAGCTGCCCTACATCCTCGCCGCGCAGGCGCAGAAGCACGTCAGCCACAACGAGGCGCTGCGGCTTCTCGACGGGCTGGTCCAGCTCGCGGTGCGCGACCGCGACCTGACCGCGCCGCCCGCCTCGCCAGCCGACGGCGACCGCTACATTGTCGCCTCCGGCGCGACGGGTGACTGGTCGGGCTGGGATCTGAATGTGGCGCTCTGGTCGGACGGAGTCTGGCAGAGGCTCGCGCCGCGCGTGGGATGGCGCGCCTGGGTGGCGGACGAGGATCTGCTCTTGGTCTGGGACGGCGTCGCGTGGTCGAGCGTGGTGCCTGACGAGCTGCAGAACCTATCGCTTCTCGGTGTGAACGGCAGCGCGGACGCGAACAACCGGCTCCTGGTGCAGTCGCCGGGCTCGCTCCTGAACCACGAGGGCGCCGGGCACCAGCTGAAGGTCAACAAGGCCGCGGCGGGCGACACCGCCTCGCTCCTGTTCCAGACGGGCTTCTCCGGCCGCGCCGAGATGGGCACCGCCGGCAATGACGACTGGTCCATCAAGGTCAGCCCGGACGGAAGCGTCTGGCACGAGGCGGTGGTCGTGGATCGGGGCAACGGATTTGTCGGCGTCGGCGCGGCTTCGGGGGAGGCGCCGTTCGAGACCACGCATTCACAAGGGTC
>NZ_JBISDG010000055.1:0-16762 GCF_044472985.1 Roseovarius salis
CGCTTGGGCTGTCCACCGGCTTCGTGGTCGCCTCGACCACTGCCGCCATCCGGCGCCGGGCGCCGGTCCGGTGCCGCGCGAACCACCCGGCCAGCTCTGCCAGGGCTTCCGGTGCGGAGGATTCCGTCACGGCGCGGCCCCGCGGCGCGCCGTCGGCCCGCAGGATGAGCCCGTCTGCGCCCCGCTCGAACCGGAAATCCGCCGAGGCCCCGCGCAAGAGCGGGCGCGGCCCGGTGTCGATGGCGACCCCCACCTTGGCCGGCATCTCCGGCAGCGCCGGTAGCGTCGCGGTCACCGCTCCGGCAAGGCGCGTCGTCAGGTCGCCCGCCACCCAGAACGGCGTGACGGTCATGTTGCGGCGGCTTTCCATGACCGGATCTGCGTCGAGCAGGCCCAACCCGTCGAGTCCGCTCAGCAACGTGCGGTGGTCGTCCTCGGCAACGCCGCGTATCTGCAGATTGGCCCGGTTCGTCAGGTCGATCAGCCCGCTGCCGAAGCGGTCCGCCAGCTCGGCGAGCCCGAACGCCTGCGCCGCTGTCAGCCGCGCCAGCCGGGGCCTCACACGCACGACCAGCCCGTCGCCCGACATCATCGGACGCAGCGCGCCGGGGCAGCGCCCTTTCACCTCCGGCGCACTCATGTGCCTGCCTCGGCGGGCATTCCGTCCCCCAGCCCGGCACGGATGGAGTTGCGCCGCGTCTGCCACAGCCCCGCGCTGTGCAGCGCAGCGAAGCGGTCGCGCATGGCCTGGTGGGCCGAGGGGTTGGCCTGCATGAGGAAACGGTCCGTGTCCGCATCTCCCAGCGTGGCATCGTGGTAGAGGTCGAAAAGGTGCGGCGGCACGGCGTCCGCGAGGTGGGCGAAGGCGGCCATGTGGTCCAGCGTCGCCGCGATTTCGGCCGCGCCGCGGAAGCCGTGCGCGCGCATGCCCGCGATCCACGCCGGATTGGCCGCCCGCGCCTGCACAACGCGCGCGATCTCCTCGGTCAGCGCCCGTGTGCGCGGGCGGCCAGGGTCGGTGTTGTCGAGGTGGTAAAGCGCGGCGCCGCCACCCCCGGCCGCGGCCTGCGCGGCGGCGAACCCGGCCTCGTGCGTGGCATAGTCGGCGGCCAGCAGCAGGTCGGTCTCGGGCAAATCCTGCAGGTGAACGAAACTGTCCGCCGCCGCCACCCGGTCACGCAGACCGTCCGCGTCGTGCGTCGCGCTGTCCCCGTCAAGCGCCCAGGCCGAGGCCTTCAGCCACGCCTCGCCCGCCGCTTGCCGGCCCTCGGCGTCATACTGGTCGGTCGCCCCGGCCATGCCCAGCCCGTAGCTGCCGGGCGCCGGTCCGTAGACGCGCGCCGCCTCTTCGCGGCCGGCATAGGGGTTCCAGTCGGGTGCCTCGTCGCGCGCGGCAAGCGTGCGCACCGCCTGCGCGAACAGCGCCGAGAGCGTGGGGAACACGTCGCGAAACAGGCCGGAGACCCGCAGCGTCACGTCGATGCGCGGGCGGTCGAGTTCGGCAATGGGCAGCACCTCGACACCCGAGACCCGCTCGCTGCCCGCGTCCCAGACCGGCCGCACCCCCAGCAGGTGCAACGCCATGGCGAATTCCTCGCCGGCGGTTCGCATGGTCGCCGATCCCCACAGATCGACCACCAGATTGCGGGGCCAGTCGCCATGATCCTGCAGGTGGCGGCGTACAAGGTCCTCGGCCAGCCGCGTGCCCTGCGCGTGGGCGGCTCGGGTGGGCACGGCGCGCGGGTCGGTGGTGAAGAGGTTGCGCCCCGTCGGCAGCACGTCCGTTCGCCCGCGATAGGGCGAACCCGAGGGGCCGGCGGCGATGCGCCGCCCGTCGAGCGCGTCCAGCAGCGACGTCCGCTCGCCCCGCAGGGAATCGCCGGTGGCGAAGGGCGCCGCATCCACCATGTCTGCCCGGGCGCGCGCCCAGACATGCAGCCCCTCGCCGAACTGGCTCTCCTTGACGTCGCAGACGAAGCGGTCGATCCGGGTGATCGCCTCGGCGCTGCAGGCGGCGCGGTCGAGGCCCAGGTCATCCTCCACCCCGAGCGATTGCGCCTCCGTGCGGATGTCTGATTGAAGCCGGTCGCGGCGGCGCGGATCGAGCCCGTCGGCGTTGGAGAACTCGTCGAGCAGCGCCTCCAGCCGCGCCAGCCGGTCCGGCGTGCCGCTGCGGCGCATCGGCGGCGGAATATGGCCGAGCGTGACCGCCCCGATCCGGCGCTTGGCCTGCGCGGCCTCGCCGGGGTCATTGACGATGAAGGGATAGATGACCGGCAGGCTGCCGGTCAGCACCTCGGGCCAGCACGTCCCTGACAGGGCCACCGACTTGCCCGGCAGCCATTCCAGCGTGCCGTGCGCCCCGACATGCACCAGCGCGTCCACCCGCCCCCCGAGCCAGAGATAGAAGGCCACATAGGCGTGCCGGGGCGTGCGCGACAGGTCGTGATAGTCGTCCTCGCGCGTCTGTGCCATGCCGCGCTCGGGCTGCAGGGCCACGATCGCGTTGCCCAGTGCCAGCGCGGCGAAACGGAACGCGCCGTCGATACAGTCGGGGTCATCCTCCGGCCGGCCCCATGTGCGGGTCAACGCATCGCGCAGCGCCCGCGGGAGCGATTCCAGCGCCGCCTTGTAGGCGGCCACGTCCCATGTCGTCTCCCGCGCGAGCAGCGCCTGTTCCAGCGCCGCCGGGGCGTCGTCCACCCTGTACCCGGCCTGCCGCAGGTCATCGAGGATGGCCCGGGCCGAGGCCGGCGCATCGAGCCCCACCGCGTGCCCCATGTTCCAGTCCTTGCCGGGATAGGTGGACATCACCAGCGCCACGCGCCGCGCTGCCGCCGGCGTGCCGGCAAGCCGCAGCCAGCCATCGATCCGTGCCGCCGCGGCCGCGACGCGGTCGGCCTCGGGGCGATGCGCCGTGCGGGCGAACTGCAGGTGCGGGTCGGGCGCCTGCCGGTCCTTGAACGACACGACCCCGGCCATGATCCGCCCGTCCACCTCCGGCAGCACCACGTGCATCGCCAGATCTGCGGGCGACAGGCCGCGCTCGGCCTCGGCCCAGGCGTCCCGCCCGGCCGTGGACAGCGCCACCTGGAAAACCGGCACCTCCGCCGCGTCCAGCGGCGATGTGCCCGCGTCGCCCTTGCCCGAGAAGGCGGTGGCGTTGACGATCGCCGCGGGCGCGTGCGCGGCCACCTGCCGGCGCAGCCAGCCCGCCGCGTCCGGCGCCTTGAGCGAGGGCGCAAACAGCGCCGCGGTGTCATATCCCTTGTCACGCAAGGCCCCCATCAGCGCCTCGACGGGCCCGAGATCCGCCGAGACGAGGTAGGAGCGGTAGAAGACCACCAGAACCCGGGGTGTCTTCTGGCCTGAAATATCCTCGGGGGGGCTCGGCGCAGCCGAGCGGGGGGCAGACAGCCCCCCTCTGCCGCCGGACATGACCGCCACGGCCGGGCAGCACACCCCGTCTTCCGGCGTCCATGCGCCCACCGGTGGCAACGCCTTGGCCCCGCGCACCGGCCCGGCATAGAGCCCCGCGGCCAGCGCCATCTGCGACAATGCTGACTGCGCGGCCACCACGCCACCTGTATCGCACAGGTGCTGCAGCCGCCGCAGGGTCGACCGCGGCACCGTGGAATACGCGTCGAGCTGGGGGTCGTCCCGGCCGTCCGCGGGCAGCACGGCGAGGGCAATGCCCCGCGCCTCGGACAGCGCGCGGACCTGTTCCAGCCCGTAAGCCCAGTAGGGCACGCCGCCGATCAGCCGGATCAGGATGCCGCGGGCACCCGCAAGCGTCTGCTCGACGTATGTGTCCACGGACAAGGGGTGCTTGAGCGCCGCGAGGTTGGCCAGCCGAAGGCCGGGCAGCCGCCCCTGCACCCCGCCGCCGCGATGCCACGCGTCGGCGAACGCACCGAGATCGCTGTCCGAGAACGACAGCACGACGAGATCCGCAGGGTCCTGTCCGAGGTCTACGGGGGTCTCCGTCTCGTCGAGCCCGTGGCTTTCGCGAAAGATGACGTGCATGGCGGGCGGTCCGTGCGGATGGCGGGGCGTGGCCCCGGCGCGGTGTTACTCTGCGGGCTGGCCGGCCAGCGCGCCAAAGGCCGCGTGGATCGTCTCCGGCCGGATGTCGTCATGTTCGGCAATGACCACGAGGCGCCCCTGCCGCGGCTCACCGGGCTTCCAGGGGCGGTCGTACTGGTGGCGTACGCGCGGGCCGACCGCCTGCACCAGCAGGCGCATGGGCCGCCCCGCGACCGAGGCGTGGCCCTTCACCCGCAGGATGTTGTGGTCGCGCGCCAGCCGCTCGATCGCGCCGACCAGATCGGCGGGGTCGGCCAGCTCGGGCAAATCCACGACGATGGAGTCGAAATCCTCGTGATCGTGGTCATGGGGTTCGTCATGGTGCGAGGGGCGGGCGGCCATGTCGTCCTCGGCGGCGGCCTCCAGCCCGAGGATCACGCGCGGGTCGATGACGCCCTCGGCGACCTCGACCACGGGCAGGGGGCGCGGGGCCTGGGCGGCCACGGCCTGCTTGGCCTTGGCCACGCCTTCTGGTCCGGCAAGGTCGGGCTTGGTCAGCAGCACGATGTCGGCACAGGCGATCTGGTCCTCGAAAACCTCCGAGAGGGGCGTTTCGTGGTCGAGGCTGTCATCGGCGGCGCGCTGCGCGTCCACCGCGGCCACGTCGGGTGCGAAGCGGCCCGCGGCCACGGCCTCGGCGTCGGCCAGCGCGATCACCCCGTCCACGGTGATGCGCGAACGGATGTCGGGCCAGTCGAACGCCTTGAGCAGCGGTTTCGGCAACGCCAGGCCAGAGGTTTCGATCAGGATGTGGTCCGGGCGCGGGTCCAGCGCCATCAGCGACTCGATCGTGGGAATGAAGTCATCGGCCACGGTGCAGCAGATGCAGCCATTGGCCAGTTCCATGATGTTCTCGGCCGGACAGTCGGGGATGGCGCACCCCTTGAGGATCTCGCCGTCGACGCCCACGTCGCCGAACTCGTTGACCACCACGGCCAGCCGTCGGCCGCCGGGGTTTTCCATGAGGTTGCGGATCAGGGTCGTCTTGCCGGAGCCGAGAAAACCGGTGATCACGGTGACGGGCAGTTTGGCGAGGTCGGGCATCGGTCAGCCTCCGGTGCGTATGCTGTGTCAGGGACGGGGCGGCAAACCGGGCAGGGCCCCCTTGGGCGGGCCAACATCCCGACCCCGGCACACCCCGTCCGGCGAGTCGTCATGTCGCTGGCAGGTCTCCCGGCTTGCGGATCCCGGCCGCCTTGGGTGGCGGCCAACGGTCGCCCGGCCTTCCCGACCCGTTGGGCCAGTGGCGCTGCGGACGGCCTCTCCGGTCACGGTCGCGGGGGCGGCTGTGCTTGACCCGGGAGGCCGGGCTGGCACATTCCCTCTTCGCCTGTCTGGACAGGAACCAGCACAAATCTAATGATCCCGAAGGGCGGTGTTTGTCAAGCGACAGTGGCACGCGCGCCGGTGCCATTCGTCATGCCGTCAGTCGGCGCCGCTGTCGTGGACAGTGACCCCGTCCATTACCCGGCTGCCGAGATCGATCACGCCCATCTGGGCCGCGCTGACACTTGAGACCCCGAGTACCACGACCGCCGCCGTCAGCGTGACCCAGTCGACGCTGGCAGCGCCGGACGCGTCTCGGGTGAAAAGGCAGATCAGCTTGGTCATGGTCGGAACGCTCCGGCGTTTACAGGCACGGGCCGGCCATGGCCGTCCCGGCGCGGACAAGGGTTCGGTGGGATTGCGGCGATATTGTGACCCTGTCCGGGATTGCCGTGCATTTCGTTCAACCATGGCGGTATTGTCCCGCACAGGCCGTCAATCAGCTCGCCTGGCCGGATTGGCCATGACACGGAAACACGCGGTATGGGGCCGAACGCCCGATTCGGTTGCGCGTCTATTTCTCGGGGATCAGTCCACGCGGGCTGAAGCGCAGGACGAGGATCAGGATCAGCCCCATGGTCAGCAGCCGCATGTGTGCCGCGCTGTCCAGCAGGTGCGCCTTGAGCGCGCTGCCCTCGGCCATCGGCGCGGTCACCACGCTCATCAGCCAGTGGCCGACCGGTTCGACCTGCACCCAGCAGAACCAGATCAGAAAGCCCCCGAGCACGGCGCCGAAATTGTTGCCCGACCCGCCCACGATCACCATCACCCAGATCAGGAAGGTGAAGCGCAGCGGCTGGTAGGCGGTGGGGATGAGCTGGCCGTCGAGCGTCGTCATCATCGCCCCGGCGATACCGCAACATGCCGAGCCAAGGATGAATACCTGCAGGTGGCGCCGGGTGACATCCTTGCCCATCGCCTCGGACGCCGTTTCGTTGTCACGGATCGCACGCATCATCCGGCCCCACGGGCTGTTGAGCGCCAGCTGCGCCAGCACGAGAATGATAACGAGCGCGACGGCAAAAAGCGCGGCGTAGCTGAGCTTGATATACAGCGAAGAGGCCGTGACCGGGTCAAGGCCGAGACCCGCGGCCGTCTCGACGAAGCCGGGGTCGTTCTGCAGGTCGCGCTCGTAGGGCACGGGCCGCGGCAGTCCCGAAACGTTCTTGACGCCGCGCGACAGCCAATCCTCGTTCTTGAGAACGGCGAGAATGATTTCCGCGATGCCGAGCGTGGCAATGGCGAGGTAGTCGGAACGCAGGCCGAGCGCGGCCTTGCCGATGATCCATGCGGCACCGGCCGCCAGCAATCCGCCCACCGGCCATGATAGCAGGATCGGCAGGCCAAGACCGCCCAGATACCCGGTGCCCGCGGGGTTGACGTCCTCGACCGCCTCGACGCCGGGGTCGAACACCCAGCGGTACAGAAAGAAGCCGCCGACAAGCACCGCCACGACCGTGATCGTGCGCAGGCGCGACGGCGCCATGCGGCGCAGCACCAGCGTTGCGGCCACGATGACGCCCGCGCCGGTGGCCAGCCCGACCATGACCCGGGCGCCACCGGCGGCCCACGCGTCCACGGTGGGTGGCATCGACACCAGCACGGCGGCCAGACCGCCAAGCGCGACGAACCCCATCACGCCCACGTTGAAAAGACCCGCGAACCCCCATTGCAGGTTCACGCCCATCGACATGATGGCCGACACAAGCCCCATGTTGAGGATGAGCAGCGCCGTTGACCAGCTCTGCACGAATCCCGTCAGCAGGATCAGTGTCGCGACCAGCGCGAAAAGGGAGACGTTCCTGGTGATCTCGCTCATACCGCTTTCCCCCGGAAGAGGCCCGTGGGCCGGAATATCAGGACGATCAGAAGGATGACGAAGCTGACGGCGAACTTGTAGTCGGTGGACAGCAGTTGCACGAGCCCCGAAGGCTCGAGCGCCTCAGGCAACAGGTAGCCCAGAACCTTTTTCCACGCATAGGTGATCATCACCTCGGAAAAGGCGATGACGAAGCCCCCGGCGATGGCGCCCAGCGGGCTGCCCAGCCCGCCCACGATCGCCGAGGCGAATATGGGCAGCAAAAGCTGGAAGTAGGTGAACGGCTTGAAGCTCTTGTCTAGGCCGTAAAGAACCCCCGCGACGGTGGCCAGCGCCGCAACGAGCAGCCACGTGACCATCACCACCCGGTCCGGGTTGATGCCCGACAGCAACGCGAGATCCTCGTTGTCGGAAAAGGCCCGCATGGACTTGCCCGTGCGGGTGCGGTTGAGAAACCAGAACAGCAGCGCCACAACGATCACCGCCGTGACGACGGTCAACCCCTGCGTGGTCTTGAGCGCCAGCCCCTCGTCGAGGCCCGTCATCTGCTTGAACTCGCGCGCGGTGATGATGAAACGCTCCCCGTCGGCGAAACGCTGTTCCCCGGGTCCGATGATGAAGCGCACGAGGCCGTTGAGCACGAACATCACCCCGATGGATACGATGACGAGGATCACGGGCTTGGCCCTTTGCCGCCGGTAGAACCGGAACACCGCCTTGTCCGTGAACAGCAGCAACCCCATGCAGAAAAGGATGCCCACCGGTAGCGCCAGCAACGCGGTCGGTAACGGTCCCAGCCCGATGCCTGCCGCCTGCAACCACCACGTGACGAGGATCGTCACCATCGTGCCGAAGGCCATCGTATCGCCGTGGGCGAAGTTGGAAAACCTCAGGATGCCGTAAACCAGCGTCACTCCGAGCGCGCCAAGCGCCAACTGGCTCCCATAGGCGATAGCGGGCACGAGCACGAAGTTGGACAGGGCCACGACGGCGTTGAGAAGGTCTGTCATGCACGTCCTCCCCTTGGCCGCGCAACACGCCCGCTGGCCGGCGCCGACGTGTCGGGAACCGGGGGCGCTCCCGCGGCTTCATCCACGGTGACGGCATTCATGCCGGCTGTCCCCCCTTTTCACAGCGTCCCGTCCTGTAGGTCTTGCCGCGCGATCCGCCGGGACCGCTGGCAAACACCTCGCCGTCGGAGGCAACGATGATCTCCGTCTCGTCGCGGAGGGTGTAGATCCGCGCCGCGCCCTCGCTCTTCACCTCAAGCGGGCGGGACGGCGGCCGCCCCGCCTCGAGCAGCAACACGTTTCGGCGTCGTCCCTGCTGCCGCTGGAGCGCGAAGCGCCACGGCGCGGCGGTCCCGTCGCCGGTGAGGGTGCAGGTCCAGATATAGCTTTGATCCAGCGCGGCAAGCATGGCATCGTGGTCAGCGCCCGTTGGGGGGCGGGGCGGCTCTGCCCCGCCGCACCCGGCCAGAAGAGCCGCTGCCGCGGCGGTGTGAAGGAACCCTCGCATCTCCATCATCCCCCCAGAAAACTCTGGCGCACCTCCGCGTCGGCCAGCAATTCCTTGCCCGTGCCGGTGTGCGCGTTGCGCCCCTGAACCATGACATACCCCTTGTCGGCGATCTCCAGCGCCTGCCGGGCATTCTGCTCGACCATCAGTATCGGGATCCCGGTGCGGCTGACCTCGATGATCCGGTCGAAAAGTTCGTCCATCACGATGGGGCTGACGCCCGCCGTCGGTTCGTCAAGCATCAGAACCTTGGGTTCGGTCATCAGGGCCCGACCGACCGCCACCTGCTGGCGCTGCCCGCCAGAGAGTTCACCTGCGGGCTGGCGTCGTTTTTCCCGCAGGATCGGGAACAGGTCATAGACCTGCTCCATCGTGCCGGAAATGTCATCGGTGCGGATGAATGCCCCCATCTCGAGGTTTTCCTCGACCGTCATCGTGGTGAATATGTTGTTGTTTTGCGGCACGAAGCCCATGCCCTGCGGCACCCGGGCCTGCGGGCTGAGCCCGGTGATGTCCACGCCGTCGAGCCGCACGCGGCCCTCGCGCAGGTGAAGCATTCCGAACAGCGCCTTCATTGCCGTCGACTTGCCGGCGCCGTTGGGGCCGACGATCACCGCGATCTCGCCGCGGTCCACCGCGATGGTACAATCGTGCAGGATGTCCGGCCCGGACTTGCCGTACCCGCCGGTCATGTGTTCGCCGGTCAGGAACGCGCCGCCCGGCGCGGGCTCGGCCTCCCGGCCGTCGCGCAAGGGCAATTCTCCCGCCCCGGCAGGGTTGGTGATCGTCCGGTCCTTGTTGCCCCTGTCATCGCGGTAGGGATTGCCGGTCATGTGCCAAGGGCCTCCTTGTTCTTGAGCCCGGTGCCCAGATACGCCTCGATGACCTGCTCGTTGGCCTTGATCTCGTCCAGCGTGCCCTCGGCCAGCACCTTTCCCTCGGCCATGCAGATAACCGGGTCGCAGATGCGGCCGATGAAATCCATGTCATGCTCGATCACCACGAAGGTGTAACCGCGCTCGCGGTTGAGTTGCAGGATGGCCTCAGCGATCGTGTTCAGCAGCGTACGGTTCACCCCGGCGCCGACCTCGTCGAGAAAGACGATCCGCGCGTCGGTCATCATGGTGCGCCCGAGTTCCAGCAGCTTCTTCTGTCCTCCCGACACCTCGCCCGCCTTTTGCTCGGCAAGGTGCGAGATGGTGAGAAACTCGAGCACTTCGTCGGCCTTCGCACGCAGGGCGCGTTCTTCCTCGGCGATGCGGCGGCGGCCGAACCACGTGTTCCACAGCCGCTCGCCCGACTGGCTGCCGGGCACCATCATCAGGTTTTCCCGGCAGGTCATCGATGCGAATTCGTGCGCGATCTGGAATGTGCGCAGAAGCCCCTTGTGGAACAGCGTGTGCGGCGGCAGGCCGGTGATGTCCTCCCCGGCCATGGTCACCCGGCCCGAGGTCGGTTTAAGAACGCCTGCTATCACGTTGAAAAGGGTTGTCTTTCCGGCACCGTTTGGCCCGATCAGCCCGGTTATGGTGCCCGCGCGCACCTCAAGGCTGGCGCCATCGACGGCGTGGAAACCCCCGAAATGCTTGTGAACGTCCTCCACGACGATCATCGCTGTCCCCCGCGGGGCGTTGCCCCGGTTCTTGATATTGGACCGGCCCCGTCATGATCCGGGGCCGGCCAGTCCGTGCATGCGGCGGGGATCAGCGGTACTGAACCGTGGTGATCTCGCCGTCCTCGAAAATGATCTCGCGGTAGTTGCCGGCCGATTCGCCCGGGCCGATCAGCTCGACCGCGGTTGCGCCGACGTAGTCGATGTCGCCGCCATCGGCAATGATCTCGAGCGCCTTGCCCAGCTCGCCGGGAAAGATCTTCTCGCCCGGGGCGTTGGCCACGTCCATCACGTGCCCCTTGTAGTCGGCCGACTCGGGCGATCCGGCGGCCTGCATCGCAAGCATCATCAGCGCCGCCGCATCATAGCTTTCAGGCGCGAAGGGCGAGGTCGCCTCGAAGCTGTCGCCGACCATTTCCTGGAACTTCGCCTTTCCGGGGCTGTCGGTGCCGGGGTGCTGGCCGGTCGAGCCGTCGATCGCGGAGCCGAAATTTTCCTCCAGCGCGGTGCCGATCATGCCGTCGGGGAAATGGAACGTGTCGAAGGCACCGGTATCCAGCGCCGCGCGCACGACGCCGCTGCCGCCCTGGTCGACATAGCCCGCGACAACCAACCTGTCGCCGCCGGCGGAGGCCAGCGCGCCCACCTCTGCAGAGTAGTCGGCCTTGCCGTCCTCGTGGGCGGCGTTGATCGTCACGGTGCCGCCCATCTCCTCGTAGGCCGATGCGAAGCTGTCTGCCAGACCCTTGCCGTAGTCGTTGTTGGTGTAGGTAACGGCCACTTCCTCGATCCCGCGCTCCATCAGGATCTTGGCCATCACCTCGCCCTGCCGCGCGTCCGACGGGGCCGTGCGGAAGAACAGCCCGTCATCCTCGGCGGTCGAGAGCGCGGGCGAGGTCGCCGACGGCGAGATCATGACCACACCGTTGGGCACCGCCACGTTGCTGAGCACCGCGCCGGTCACGCCCGAACAGTCCGCGCCCATGATGCCCTTGACGCCCTCCGACGTGACGAGCCGCTCGGCCGCGGTGGTTGCGGCCCCTGAATCGATGCAGGTAGAGTCCGCACGGACTGGTTCCACCATTTTGCCGTCCAGCAGGTTGCCGCTTTCGGACACTTCCTCCATGGCCATCTCGGCGGCCGCGGCCATGTGCGGCGTCAGTGACTCGATGGGGCCGGTGAAGCCCAGCACGATACCGATCTTGACGGCGTGATCGTCTGCCGCGGCCGTGCCCGCCGCCAGCGCCAGTGCGGTGGTGGATACCAGAAGCTTTCTCATCTGTGTCTCTCCCTGTGTATGCGTATTCCGGTGCGGAGCGTATTTCACTGAGTATGAAAAGCAAGGCATAACGCCGCCCGCGGTTTGACCCGACGCCTCGGCGTCCCCACGTAGGGGCATGACCGCGCGAAACCACGCAGGGAGACGCCGTAAATGACCATCAGACCTGTCCTGTCCGCCATCGTGTCGTGCTGGCTGATGTCCGGCATGGCGGCCGCGCTCGACAGCAGCGCGGGCGCGTTGACCGCCACCCGGGTCGCCGACGGGCTGGACCAGCCCTGGGCGATGGGTTTCCTTCCCGACGGCGACATTCTTGTAACGGAGCGCGGCGGGCGGCTGTGGCGGCTATCGGATGGCAAGCGCCGCGCCGTTGCGGGCGTTGGCGAGATCTGGGCGCGCGGGCAGGGCGGATTGCTCGACGTTCTGGTGCCGCGGGATTTCGCGAAGACCCGCACGTTGTTCTTCACCTTCGCCAAGCCGCAGCCCGGCGGCGCGGGCACGGCCGTGGCGCGCGCGCGGCTGACCGCGGACGGCGCCCGGCTGGCGGACTGGACGGTGATCTGGGAGATGGAGACCGGCACCACCGGCGGGCGGCATTTCGGCTCGCGCCTTGTCGAGGCGCCGGACGGCACGCTCTTCGTCACCGTGGGCGAGCGTGGCGACCGTCCCTCCGCGCAGGATCTTGCGCGTGCCGGCGGGTCGGTCCTGCGCATCGACCGCGACGGGCGTGCGCCGCTCGACAACCCGTTTCGTGACGATCCGGTGGCACAGCCGGAAATCTGGTCGTATGGCCACCGCAACCCGCAGGGCGCCACGCTTGACGCACAGGGCAATCTCTGGGTCGTCGAGCACGGCGCGCGCGGCGGTGACGAGGTGAACCGTGTCCTCAAGGGCGCCAATTACGGCTGGCCGGTGATTTCCTATGGCAGGCATTATTCGGGCGCCAAGATCGGCGAGGGCACGCACAAAGCGGGAATGGAGCAACCCCAGTTCTACTGGGATCCCTCCATCGCGCCGTCCGGCATGATGATCTATTCCGGCGCCCTGTGGCCCGAATGGGAGGGCGACATTTTTGTCGGCTCGCTGAAGTTCGACCTCATCTCGCGCCTGTCGGGCGACCCGCTGCAGGAGGCCGAGCGCATCAGCGGGCCGCAAACGCAGCGCGTGCGCGCCGTGGCGGAGGGGCCGGAGGGCGGGATCTGGTTTCTTTCGGTCGGACAGGGGGCGCTCTACCGCCTGACGCCGTGAGCGGCGCCGAAACCTTGCAAAGATTTCGGGCCGCTTTCTTGTCAAGAAAGCGACGCGCCCGGGCGCCGCGGGCCGGGCTCACACCGACAGCCGCGAGGCGTGCGCGCCGCGTTCGCGATAGGGCGTGGTGTTGTAGTGCGCCCGGTAGCACTTGGAAAAATGCGACGGCGAGGCGAACCCGCAGGCCAGCGCCACGTTGATCACGGTCATGTCGGTCTGCATCAGCAGGTTGCGCGCCTTTTGCAGCCTGAGTTCCATGTAGTAACGCTTGGGGCTGCGGTTGAGGTAGCGACGGAACAGCCGTTCCAGCTGGCGGGTGGACATGCCCACGTCCTTGGCCAGTATCGCGGGGCTGATCGGCTCCTCGATGTTGGCCTCCATCATCTGGATGACCTGGCTCAGCTTGGGATGGCGCACCCCGATGCGGGTGGGCACGCTGAGCCGCTGCGTGTCCTGGTCGGTTCGGATGGAGGCATAGATCATCTGGTCGGCCACCGCGTTGGCCAATTCGTCGCCGTGGTCGTTGGCGATGACCTTGAGCATCAGGTCGATCGATGACGTGCCACCGGCGGTGGACATGCGGTTGCCGTCGATCACGAAAACCGACTTGGTCAGTTCCACCTCGTCGAATTCCTCGGCGAAGCTGTCCTGGTTTTCCCAGTGGATCGTGGCCTTCTTGCCGTCCAGCAGCCCGGCTCTGGCCAGCACGTAGGCGGCGGTGCACAGCCCGCCGGTGACCAGCCCCTTGCGCGCCTCGCGACGCAGCCAGTTGAGCAGACGCTTGCTCGTCGCGGCCTGAACGTCCGCGCCCCCGCAGAGGATGACCACGTCATCACGGCTGAGCTCGCCCAACGGCATGTCGATCTGGAACCGGGTGCCCGAGGAACATTCGACCATCTCTTCCGTTTCGGCGGTCGTCACCCAGGTGTAAAGCGTCTGACCGGCCATGCGGTTGGCCACGCGCAGGCAATCCAGCGCGGCGGCGAAACTGAGCAAGGAGAAATTCCTGAGCAGGACGAAGACGAAGCGCTTGGGCGCGCCCGGCGCCTTGACCTCGACTTTTCCCTTTTCCGGCTGCATTGCGGCGACTCTCCGCGGCGTTGTTCCCCAGTCCTGCGTCTATCCATCAAACGGCCCATTTTGGCAAGCCCGTCCGACTTGATCTATCGCGTGGGCGGCGGTTAGCTTTTCGGGGTGGGGCAGCGCCGCTTTGCGGTTCGCGGGGGCTGGCCGGGTTGACAGGGGGGAGGAAAGATGAGCCTCGATCGCAGAACTTTTTCGAAACTCGTTCTCGGAGCCGGGGCAGCCGCGCCTTTGCCTGCATTGGCCTACAACGATGCGGCATGCACCCGCAGCCGCAGGGTCAACGAATGGCTGTTCGAGGCCAGCTACACCGTATGGGTGGATGACGGCGAGGACCCCGAGCAGTCGCTCGTAATCAGCTACCGCCACGAACCGACGTCGCTGTTGCTCAAGCAAAGGCAGCGCGACGGCGACGAATACTTTCGTATCGACGGCACGGACCCGATGTTCGACACGCCGCGCCTGACGGAATTGTTCAACGCCACGCCCAAGACGAAGGACGACGACGAATATGTCTCGGAGGGCAAGGCATGGCTCGGTGTCCAAGGGATCGAAAAAGAAATGAACTGGTGGATGGGCGGCAAGATTCACCGCAAGATCGAACCCGACGATACCGGCGGGCCGCCCTCGAAGAGAACGCAAGACACGCGCTTTCTTCCCGAGTCGGCGCATGTCGAGAAACTCATGAAGATGCTGGCGCGCCATCCCGAGGATACGGTGGAACTTGTCAGCTACTTTTCGTCCGACGCCGCCGGCGACGTGGAACTCATGCGAAAGCCCATGTCGATCAACGGCTACAAGCAGTTCATCGGCAACCTCGGCTCCTTGCTTTCGGATCTGCAGCGAACGGCCGATCCCGAGCGCTGCGAGAGGGAAGAAAGCTGCTTTCTCACCACCGCTTGCTGCGACGCGTTCGGCCGGCCCGATGACGGGTTCGAACTGTCCACGCTGCGCCGCTTCCGCGATGGCTGGCTCGCACGGCAACCCGGCGGGGCGGAGGAAATCGAAACCTATTACCGCATCGCGCCACACATCTGCGCGGCGATCGGGGCCGATCCGCGGGGCCGCCACGAGTTGCGTCGCATCTATGGGGCGACGGTACTGCCTTGCGTCGTGCTGGTCCGCCTCGGCCTGAGACAGCCGGCGCGCAGCCTGTATCGCCGGCTGGTCAAGCGGTTGCAGACGAAATACGGCGTGTCAGACTCCCGCGACGCCGCTGGCGCGGAGCCGGACATCGTCTCTGGCATCCCGGGCGCGCGTCTTGTATAGACGTGATCCGAGTTTCGAGCGCGGAGACAGATCATGACCGACTGGCACAAGTCCGACTGGCGCAGCAAGCCCCGGGTGCAGATGCCCGATTACACCGATGCCGCCGCGCTTGAGGCGGTCGAGGCGCGGTTGTCGCAGTACCCGCCGCTGGTTTTCGCGGGCGAGGCGCGGCGCCTGAAACGTCAGCTCGGCGCGGCGGCCCGCGGTGAGGCATTCCTGTTGCAGGGCGGTGATTGCGCCGAGGCCTTCGACCAGTTCTCGGCAGACGCGATCCGCGACACCTTCAAGGTGATGCTGCAGATGGCGATGGTGCTGACCTACGGCGCCAAGGTGCCGGTCGTGAAGGTGGGCCGGATGGCCGGGCAGTTCGCCAAGCCGCGCTCGGCCCCGACGGAAGTCATGGATGGCGTGGAACTTCCCAGCTATCGCGGCGACATCATCAACGAGCTGGCCTTCACGCCGGACGCACGCACTCCCGATCCCGAAAAGATGCTCGAGGCCTACACCCAGGCGGCGGCGACACTGAACCTGCTGCGCGCCTTCTCCACCGGCGGCTACGCCGACGTTCACCAGGTGCATTCCTGGACCCTGGGATTCACCGAGGGCGAGAAGGCCGAACGCTACCGCGACATGGCCAACCGGATCACCGACACGCTGGACTTCATGAAGGCGGCCGGTGTGGTCAGCGACAACGCCCCGACGCTGCAATCGGTGGATTTCTATACCAGCCACGAGGCGCTGTTGCTGGAATACGAGGAGGCGCTGACGCGGCTGGACTCGACCTCTGGCAAGTGGCTGGCCGGCTCCGGTCACATGATCTGGATCGGCGACCGCACGCGCCAGCCGGACGGGGCGCACGTGGAGTACGCGCGCGGCGTGCTCAACCCCGTGGGGCTGAAATGCGGCCCGACGATGGAGGCCGACGACCTCAAGCGTCTTCTCGAAAAGCTCAACCCGGAAAACGAGGCCGGGCGTCTGACCCTGATCGCGCGCTTTGGCGCCGGCAAGGCGGGCGAGCATCTGCCACGGCTCATCCGGACGGTGCGCGAGGAGGGCGCAAATGTCGTCTGGGTGTGCGACCCCATGCACGGCAACACGATCAAGTCCGGTTCGGGCTACAAGACGCGGCCGTTCGATGCCGTGCTGCGCGAGGTACAGGACTTCTTTGCCGTGCACCGCGCCGAGGGCACCGTGCCGGGCGGTGTGCATTTCGAGATGACGGGGCAGGACGTGACGGAATGCACCGGTGGCATGCGGGCCATCAGCGAAGAGGATCTCTCGGACCGTTACCACACCGCCTGCGACCCGCGGCTCAACGCTTCGCAATCGCTTGAACTGGCCTTTCTCGTGGCCGAGGAGTTGACGGCGCTGCGCGAGGCGCGCGAACAGGCGCAGGCAGGCTGACGCAAGGCGGCGATGTCGCCGTCGCGGCGGCGCCGGAACCGCCCGGTCAGTCGGATTTCACCAGACGCAGATACGGGCGCCCGGCAGGGGCGCGCGCCGGCGCCGCCCGCGATGGCCG